>JBEKXR010000126.1:0-8927 GCA_049511935.1 Spirochaetia bacterium
AGCGGCGACTCGTCGTATGACGCCGTGACGCCGGCATGCCAGTGGGACGGGGAGTTCGAGCCCTTCATGGAGGACCTGACGCCGATGATCCAGAAGGACAAGTTCGACTCGGCGGACATCATCCCGGGCCTGTGGCAGCAGTCGGGCAAGTGGAACAACAGGATCATGGGGATCCCCTTCTCCAACACGCCCCAGACACTGGCCTACCGGACGGACCTCATCAAGCAGATGCCCAAGAACTGGGACGATTTCTTCGCCCTCTGTGACAAGTTGAACGACCCCGCAAAGAACTTCTACGCCCTGGCAATCCCCGGGCTGAAGGAGCAGTTCGACGGACTGTGGATGATGGTGGATTGGTCCATTGGCGGCCGGTGGGCGGACCAGAACTGGAAGGTCACAATCGACTCTCCTGAAACGCGAAGGTCGCTGGACATCGCGAAGAAGTGGATGAAGTACGCGGACCCGGCTGCCCCCGCCTGGGGACTCCCCGAATCGGATGCCGCGTTCCTCAACGGCAATGCGGCCATTGCATTCTCCTGGCCTACGCTTTCCATAGCGCCCAACGGCGACAATCCTGAGAAGTCGAAGGTCGTCGGCAAGTGGGCCATCGGCCTGATTCCCTACGAGAAGAACGGCGTGACCGTACTCTCCTCCTGGGACATCGGGATCCCCAAGGCGGCGAAAAACAAGGACGTTGCCTGGGAATGGATCAAGTTGTACACGAGCAAGGAGAAGCAGCTCAACAACTTCCTGAAGTACTCGATCCTGCCGTCCCGCATCTCGGTGTGGCAGCTGCCGCAGGTGAAGAGCAATAAGCTCTATCCCCACTGGCAGGCCTCCCAGCAGGGCGCGGTGATCTGGTGGAGGATCCCCGCCGGCACGATGGCCGAGACCTACGTCCGCGACTCGGTGTCCAATTACATTACCGACCAGTGGGACCAGGACAAGGCCGTCAAGTACATGGAGGACGGGTTCAACAAGCTGCTCACCGACTATCCCCCCGCCAAGGGCGTAATGAACACGGGCAGATAGGATACTCTCGCGCATGAACGGGGGCCCCGGTGGGGGCTCCCCTTCTCTTTCTGGAGGAGCCTGCATGCTCGTCACGCGGACCTTGTACCAGAGCCCGACAGACAAGGCGTTGTCGTGGCTGTTCGTCATGCCGGTCATCATCATCCTGCTGATCACGGCCTTCATCCCCCTGGGGTGGGGGTTGTACCTGAGCTTCTTCCGCTACAAGCTGAACATGCCATCCGCCACTGCCTTCATTGGTCTGAAGAACTACCTCGACATCTTCAGCGATGAGCTCACGATCCGCAGCCTGCGCAACAACGTGATCTTTGCGATGCTCTCCGTGTCCATCGAGCTCCTCATCGGCGTCACGGTGGCGATGATGCTCTCCGACGACAACCGCTTCACCCGCCGGCTGGTGAGCATCCTCATGGTGCCGATGATCATCGCGCCGGTCGCGGCGGGGACCCTGTGGCGCATGATGCTGGACCGCACCTACGGCGTGGTGAACTTCCTGTTGGGGTTCCTGGGGATTCATCCCATCTTGTGGCTCGGGGACCCGAAGATCGCCTTGTACTCCATCGTGCTGGTGGACAGCTGGCAGTTCATTCCCTTCGTGGCGGTGCTCGTGCTCTCCTCAATCAAGGCGATGCCGACAAGCTTCCTCGACGCGGCCCGGGTGGACGGCGCCTCGCCGTGGAAGGTGTTCTGGCGCATCATCCTCCCCATCACCTCGCCGGTGATCATCATCGTGGCGATGCTGCGCTTCATCGATGCATTCAAGGTGTTCGACACGATCTTCGTGATGACCCAGGGGGGGCCGGGCAACGCGACGGAGATGCTCCCGACCTACATCTACCGCCAGGGAATCAAGTTCCTCAACATCGGCTACTCCTCGGCCACGGCCATCCTGTTCGTCATCGCCATGTCCGTGATCGCCTGGTCGTTCCAGCGGCTGCGCGACCGGCAGCTCCTGAGGCTGGGCTAGGCGCATGGGCAGCCCCCATGCCAGCTCCCGCCGCAGCCGGGACCTTCAGCTCAGCAACTTTCTCGGGCGTCCGGCCAGGATCGTCGTGGTCGTCGTACTGCTTGCCGTGATCCTGTTTCCCCTGTACTGGCTGGTCTCCAATTCCTTCAAGCAGGAACAGGAGTACTACCACAGCCCGCCGATCATGTTTCCCACGAAGATCACCGGGCAGAACTTCGTCGATATCGTGGTGAACCGGAACCTGTTCACCGGACTGAAGAACTCCCTGCTCATCGCCGTGTTCACGACCCTCTGCACGGTGCTCTTCGGGAGCCTCGCCTCCTACGCGCTGGTCAACGGCATGCTCCCGAGGAGGATGAAGCACATCTTCGCCTGGTGGTTTCTCATCCAGAAGATGTACCCTGCCATCGTCGTCGCGGTGCCGGTGTTCTACATCATCCGGAGCCTCCAGATGATGGACCGCGTGGCGGCCCTCGTGCTGATGAACACAAGCTTCAACCTCCCGCTGGTGATCCTCCTGATGGTCGGCTTCTTCCAGGAAGCCCCGTTCGAGGTGGAGGAGCAGAGCATGCTGGACGGCTGCAACCTGATGCAGCGCTACTTCTACGTCACTACCCCGATGGTGAAGGCGGGGCTGATCGCGACGGGAATGCTCACCTTCGTGGCGAGCTGGAACGAGTTCCTCTATGCCGTCATCCTCACCATTGTACGGGCAAAGCCGCTCACCGTGCTCATCGCCGGATTCATCACCGACAAGGCCCTTGTCTGGGGACCCATGGCCGCCATGGGCTGCGTGGTCATTCTGCCGGTTGTCGTGATCATGTGGGCCATGCAGAGGGACTTCATCAGCGGCATCTCCGCGGGCGCCCTCAAGGGCTGATCAGGAGGCGGCATGGTCGACGCACTGCCGGGAATTCAGCGGGAGCGGATGAACGCGATCCTCAGGGCGGTCCTGGAAACGCCGCGCGCCACGCGGGGGAACCTCTCCTCGCTGCTGGGGCTGAGCCCTTCCTCCATCGTGAAATACACCAAGGTGCTGATCGACAAGGGGCTCATCCGGGAATCCGACCGGGAGGATTCCACGGGAGGCAGGCGCTCGTCCGTGCTCGAGCTGAATCCCGATGCGGGCCTGGAGATCGTCATTGTCCTGGAGGCGACGACGGTGCGCGGCAGCCTCCTGGACATCTCGGGCCGGGCGCTGGTGGAGGAATCGACTCCCTCGCGGCAGGGCGTGCCCCGGGAGGAGCTGCTGGCTTTGATGTTCGGCCTCATCGACACGCTCCTTTCGCGTGCCAGCGGCTACCAGAGGCGCATCCTCGGGATCGGAATCGGCCTGGGCGGCTACATCGACCCCGGGGAGGGGATCTCCCACGAGTACCTGTACGCTCGCGACTGGTACGACGTGCCGCTGCGCCGGCTCGTGGAGGAGCGCTACACGGTCCCCTGCTACCTGGTGAACGACGCGAATGCCTGTGCCCTGGGGGAGAAGTACAGGGGCATGGGAGTGGGGGTAGATCACTTCTTGTGCATTTGGATCGGTGAAGGCATCGGGATGGGGATCGTCGTGAACGGCGAGCTGTACCAGGGCAAGAGCTCATACGCCGGGGAGTTCGGCCACGTGCACGCGGTGGACGGGGGCGTGCTGTGCTACTGCGGCCACTCCGGCTGCCTTGAGACGGTCTGCTCCCAGCAGTCGATCCTCTCCGCCTGCTGCAGCGGCCTGCGCCAGGGAGTCAACAGCGAGATTCTCAAGCACTGCGGCGGGGACAGCGACAACATCTCCATCGAACACGTCATCGCGGCGGCGAACGACGGCGACCGGTTCGCGCGCAACATCCTGGCGCAGGCAGCCGACACGCTGGGCACCAAGCTCAGCGACGTGGCGGACCTGTTCAACCCGGAGCTCATCATCCTGCGGGGTCCGGTGATAGACGGGAACGAGTTTCTCTTCGAACGGGTGCGGGGAACCGTGATGGACCAGAGCCTGCGGCCGACGACCCGGGCCCTGCGGATCCTGTACTCCACCGAGAGGAAGGACGTCCGGTTCGCGGGAATCGGCTGCGCAATCCTCATGGATTATTTCTCCCGATAGGCGGTGAGCCGATGACCTCCCGCGAAAGAGTGCAGGCCGCATTCGGCCATTCGGCGCCGGACCGGACCCCCGTGTTCGAATATATCCTGCTCCCCCCCGTTGCGGAGAGCGTTCTGGGGCGCCCGTTCGTCGAATACCTCGCCGGCATGGACCCGTGGCTCGAGATGGCGCAGGAAACCGGGTTCGAGTGCGCCCTGCGCCGGTATGCGGAAGCGAGGGTGGAGATCGCCGCCCGCCTGGGCCACGACATGATCTTCGCCAGCCCCAACCCCGTCCCCGGCGCGTCGTACATGTACGATCCGCTCTCCGAGCTGGGTGCCCGGTTCGAGGTCGCCCACGAGGGGGACCCGGTCCAGCGCCTGAAGGATCGCAACCGCCGCGTCGAGCAGACCATGATGGGAGCCCTCCCGCAGGATTCGCTGCTCGTTTACGACTTGCTGAGGAAGGAGATGGAGAGGCGGGGGCTGGACCTGCCCATCCTCGCTCCGGCGTACTTCCACGGGATCTGGACCGACAGCGACCTCATGCAGGTGATGCTCATCGAACCGGAGGAGGCGCGGGAGCATTTCCGGCTGGCGACCAGGAGGTCGCTTGCCGTCGTCGCCGACTATGCGCGGCGGGGAATCGAGATGATCGGGATCGGCGGGGACTTTGCCGGCACCAGGCTCCTCATTTCACCCGAATGCTACCGGTCGTTCATTGTTCCCGAGATCAGGGCGTGCGCGGAGGCGGTCCGCGCGGCCGGCGCGTGGTCGGTGAACGCATCGGACGGCGACCTGTGGCCGGTGATGGATGACTTCCTTCTGGGCTGCGGAGTGGACGCGTACCTGGAAATCGACATGGGAGCCGGCATGGACCTGGCGAGGCTGCGGCAGCGGTACGGCACCCGCATCACTTTCTTGGGCAACATGGACTGCGGCAGGATCCTGAGCTTTTCCCCGCCGGAGGAGGTCGCCCGGGTGACCCGCGAGATCCTCAAGGCCGGCGGGACCAGCGGGGGCCACATCTTCACGGCGAGCAACGCCATCACATCGAGCGTCCCACCGGCGAACTACCTCGCCATGGTGAACGCCTACCGCGAGACCTTCGAACTTCCGCCCGTCATCCTCTGACGCGCGCGGCGTGGTCCTCGGCGGCGCGGACCATTGCGCGAAGGTTCGCGAGCGGGGTCATCCGCGGCACACCGCAGCCGGGTGAGAGCACCACGCCCGTGGTGAAAGGCCCGGTGCCGAGGATGTGCCGGCAGGCGGCGTAGACCTCGTCGGGCTCACGCTGGAGAAGGAAAGTCGTGTCGAGGTTTCCCTTCAGGGCAATCCCGTCCCCGAGGAGCCTGCGGGCAGCGCTCATGTCCACCTTCGCGTCGACTTCGAATCCCTGGAAGGGCAGGTTTCTCATCAGGGGCAGGATGTGGTCGGTCTTTCCGCAGATGTGCACCCAAAGGTCGCAGCCGGTTCCTCCGAGGGCCCGAAGAGACCGCTCCTGGTAGGGGAGAACATGTTGTGCGAAATCCGCGGGCGAGATCAGGCTCGCCGTTGCATCGCCGTACTGGATCCCGTGCACGCCGGTGGCGATCATCGCCTTTCCGTAGGCGATCACCACCTCCGTGCAGAACTCCAGGAGCTCCCCCAGGTCCTTCGCGTCGGCGGTTGCGAGGTCCATGAGAAAGTTCTGCGTCCCCCGGAGGACCGCGGCAAGGCTGAAGGGGCCGGTGTCGATATTCGCCTGGACGTAGAAGCGGTCTCCCGCGGCCGCCATGACCTCCCGCGCCGCCTCGAGGATCGCGCGCATGCCGCGCGCGTTCTCGGGGTCAGGGATGGAGAGCGAACGCCAGTCCCGCAGCGAACCGAGGAGAGGCACCCTGGTGAAAGACTCATCGTTCTCGGGGAAGGTGAGCTCCCCGCCGAGGGCTTCATGGGAGACCCAGTTGTCCCGCGACACGTAGATCCCGTCGAAGCCGCACATCTCCCGGGCGCGCAGGAGGGTGTCCGCCATGATCGAGGGATCGAGGTTGTAGTCCCGCTGGCGCACGCCGGTCAGCTCGCACGCGGGGGCCAGGAGGATCGGGAAGACCGGAATCCTGTCCACCGGCTGCCTTCTCATTGCCGCGCGCGTTCTCACCAGTCCTGTCATCAGTCCTCTCCGACGATCGCCTGGGCGATCTCCTCATCGACGACGAGAGCGGTGACGAATCCGCCGCGAAGGGCCCCGCGCACGGCCACTGCCTTGGAGATTCCCGCTGCCAGCCCCAGCCGAACGGGGATCCGTCCAAGGGACGCGAAGGAGATGCCGACGAGGCGCTGGTTCAGCGAAACGGACGACACCCTGCCCTCCGCGTCGATATGCAGCCCGCAGACCGTGCCGACGGCGCCCTCCTGGACGAGCAGACGCGATTCATCTCCGGTCAAGGCGCCGGTTCTCACAAGGGAGCTGATTGCCGGCAGGTTGGACCCGATGCCGAACAGCGCGATCCCCGCCTCGGCGCCTCGTGTCAGCGTCTCCACGATGCGGGGCTCCTGCATCAGCATGTCCCGAAGCTCGACGCTCTGCACCACGATGGGAGCCTGGATGATCCTGTAGCTGCCGGACAGTTTCTCGGCGAGCTTCTGGGCCAGACCGAACCCGTCGATCTCGGGATTGCCGGAACCCAGCCCGCCGTGGAGCTGGACGATCTCGACGCCCTTGAGCGGCAGGAGCCGCAGGTGGCTCACCAGCTGGTGGAGGGTGGTCCCCCAGCTGATCCCGATCCGGGCATTGTCTTTCAGCAGGGGCTCGAGGAGACCGGCGGCGGATCTCCCCACCTGGGCCTTGGTCTGTTCGACGTCGGGGCTCGAGGGGACGACCACCGCATCCGCCAGCCCGTAGCGCTCGCACAGCCGCCGCTGCAGGCGCACGGCGCGCGAGCGGGAATCGTTGATGCGGATCTCGACGATGCCCTGCTCCCTGCCGAGCTTCAGCAGGTGGGACACGAGGGACCGCGAGACGTCGAACTTCCTGGCGATCTCCGCCTGCGAGAGGTTCCGCTCGTAGTAGAGCTTCGCAACCTCGACGAGAAAGTCCTTTCGGGCTTCGTCCAACACTCTCGCCATGGCCCGGCTCAGCCGACCAGGGAGTAGCAGTCCTCGAGAAGCGCCCTGATCCTTCCGAGGAAGGCGGCGGCCGGCGCTCCATCGATGTGGCGGTGGTCGTGCGTCAGGCAGAGGCTCATGACCTTCCGCGATTCGATCCCGCCGTCCTTCCCGGTGCGGAATGCCTCTTCGATCGCCCCCACGCCGAGGATCGCACTTTCGGGCACGTTGATGAGCGGGGTGAACTCCGTGATCCCGTACATGCCGAGATTGGTGATCGTGAAGGTGCCCCCCGCGCAGTCGTCGGGAGCCAGCGAGCCTTCCCGCGCGCGCTCCGCCAGCTCCCGGGCTGCCGCGGAAATCTGCCGGACACCCATGTCATCAGCGCCCCGGAGGACGGGGACGATGAGCCCTGCCTCCAGCGCAACCGCGATGCCGATGTTGATCTCCTTCCGCAGCAGGATCGTGTCCCCTTCGATGACGGAGTTGACGAGCGGGTGCTCCCGCAGCGCCGCCGCGGCGGCCCGCAGGATGAAATCCATGTAGGAGATTTTCCCCCCGCCGCCCGCGTTCATGCGTTCGCGGAGGGCCGCGAGCTCGGTGACGTCCGCCCGCGTGACCAGCGTGACGCTCGGCACCTGCTGGTGGCTGCGCAACATCTTGTCGGCGATGACGCGCCTCATGCCCGAAATTGGGATGGATGCCCCCGCGGAAGGGCCTGTGACCGGCGTTCCCACGCGCGCCACTACGTCGGCCTTTCGAATCTTGCCGCCGGCTCCAGAGCCTTCGACCCCGATCAGGTCGACGCTGTTCATCTCCGCCACTTTCCGCGCGAGCGGGGTGGCCCTCACAGCTTTCGCCTGCGAGAGGTCCCTCATGCGGACCGCCCCGCCGGGCCCGGTCCCTGCGACGGAGGAAAGCGCAATTCCGGCTTCAGCGGCATACGCGCGGGCGGCCGGTGTTGCGGTCACCTTCCCGTCCGTCGAGATTGCGGCGGGCCGGGCTGTTGCAGCCTCAGTTGCAGCAGCCCGAGGCGACTCTGTCGCCGCTTCCGCGTCTGACGGGACCTTTTCCCCTGGTGCGCCCACCCAGGCGATTGTGTGCGTTGCCTTCACCACCTCGCCGTCGCCGTGGATGATCGCGAGAAGGGTCCCCTCGTAGTCCGACTCCAACTCCATGGTGACCTTGTCCGTCTCGATCACTGCGATCGCCTCGCCTTTGGAAATCGTCTCTCCCACCTTCTTCAGCCAGCGGACGACGGTCCCTTCCTCCATGGCCATCCCGGTCTTGGGCATGATGATTGTGTGCGCCATAGTCCCCTCTTCCTATCGCACGAGATCGCGCGCCGTCCGGGCGATGAGGTCGTGTGTCGGCACCACGCCGGCCTCCAGGTGCTTGTTGTACGGGATCGGCACGTCGCGCCCGGCCAGGCGGCGGATGGGCGCATCCAAGTGATAGAACGCCTCGCTGTCGCTGATCGTGGCCGCGATTTCGCCCCCGAAACCCCCGAAACGACAGGCCTCGTGCACGATCAGAACCCGGCCGGTCCGCTTCGCGGAAGCGATGATGGTTTCGGTATCCAGGGGCCGGAGGCACCGCAGGTCGATCACTTCCCCCTCGATTCCCTCCCCTGCGAGCTCCGCGGCGGCTTCCAGGCAGCGTTCCACCATCCTGCCGTAGCTGATGATCGTCAGGTCTTTTCCCGGCCGCCTCACGTCAGCCTTCCCGAGAGGGATCACGTGTTCGCCCTCCGGCACGGGACCCTTCTTCC
>JBEKXR010000127.1:0-8911 GCA_049511935.1 Spirochaetia bacterium
GTGCTGCGGAAAAATCCGCACCTGGACGGGTGAGTGGCGAAGCCCCCGGCGGGCGTCCGGGGCCGCGCCGGAGTATACACATGTCATCTGCCCTGCATGTGAGAAGAAAATGTTGGAAGATCTGCGGAAGCATGGAACGGCGTAGCGAACACACCGTTTGACCGTGCGAAATCACTTCCTTATCTTACATGTAAAAGAACTCTCCGGAGCAAAACATGAGATATGACAAACTGACTCTGAAGGCGCAGGAAGCCCTGCAGGAAGCGGACTCCCTTGCGCACGCGCACAATCATTCCGCCATCGACGCCGAGCATATGCTGCTCGCCCTCCTGGAGCAGAAGGATGGCGTCGTTCCGCCGCTGCTGGAGCGCATCGGCGTGGATGCGGCGGAGCTTTCCGCTGCCGTCCGACGAGTCCTCTCCGATAGGCCGAAGGTCTACGGCGATGCTGCCCATATCACCATGGCTCCGCAGCTTTCGAGGGTTCTCAACAAGGCCGAACAGGAAGCGGAAGTGCTCAAAGATGAGTTCACGAGCACGGAGCACCTCCTCCTGGCCCTCCTGGAGTCCGGCGGCCCAGCAGGTGACCTCCTTCGCGCACGGGGAGTGACACGTGACGCGGCGCTCGAAGCGCTCCGCGCCGTCAGGGGCAACCAGAGGGTCACCGACCAGAATCCCGAGGCGCGCTACCAGTCACTGGAGAAATACTGCCGCGACCTGACCGAGCTCGCCCGCAAGGAGAAGCTGGACCCCGTCATCGGCAGGGACGAGGAGATCAGGCGCGTCATGCAGGTCCTCGCCCGCCGCACGAAGAACAATCCCGTCCTCATCGGAGAACCGGGGGTGGGAAAGACCGCCATCGTGGAAGGCCTTGCCCGGCGGATCGTCTCAGGCGATGTTCCCGATTCACTGAAGGGGAAGCGGCTCCTTGCCCTGGACCTGGGCAGCCTGGTCGCCGGGACGAAGTTCCGGGGCGAGTTCGAGGAGAGGCTCAAGGCGGTGATCAAGGAGATCATCGACAGTGAGGGCAGGATCATCCTCTTCATCGACGAGCTTCACACGCTGGTGGGCGCCGGGGCAGCGGAGGGGTCGATGGACGCCTCCAACCTGCTCAAGCCGGCCCTCGCGCGCGGGGAGCTGCGCGCCATCGGCGCGACGACTCTGGACGAGTACCGCAAGCGGATCGAGAAGGACCCCGCGCTGGAGCGGCGGTTTCAGCCCATCTACACGACACAGCCCTCGGTCGAAGACACCATTGCGATCCTCCGCGGCCTGAAGGAGCGCTACGAGGTCCACCACGGGGTGCGCATCAAGGACGAGGCCATCATCGCCGCCGCCGTTCTCTCCGATCGCTATATCACCTCCCGGTTCCTTCCTGACAAGGCCATCGACCTGATCGACGAGGCAGCCAGCCGGTTGAAGATGGAGATCGAAAGCCAGCCGACGGAGCTCGACCGGGCGGAACGGAAGATCCTGCAGCTCACGATTGAGAGGCAGGCCCTCTCCAAGGAAACCGATCCCGCTTCCCGTGAGCGCCTTGCGACCCTCGACAAGGAGCTTGCGGAGCTGGGCTCGAAGCGCGACGCGATGAAGCTGCAGTGGCAGAACGAGAAAGGGATCATCGAGCAGATCCGCAAGCTGAAAGTGAGCCTGGAGGAGCTGTCGATGGAGGAAACCCGGTACGAGAGGGAGGGGAACCTCTCAAAAGCAGCGGAGATCAAGCACGGAAGGCTCCCTGAGGTGCAGCGCCAGATCGACGCGAAGAGCGCGGAGCTGGAGAAGCTGCACGGCGAGACGCGCCTATTGAGAGAGGAGGTCTCGGAGGAGGACATCGCCCGGATTGTCTCGCACTGGACCGGCATCCCCGTGTCCAAGATGCTCGCCTCGGAGAAGAACAAGCTCCTGAAGCTCGAGGAAATCCTGGCCAAGCGCGTGGTCGGCCAGAAGGAGGCCATCAGCGCGGTGGCGGACGCCATCCGACGGAACAAGTCCGGGCTCTCCGACATCGCGCGGCCCATGGGCACCTTCCTGTTTCTCGGGCCGACGGGAGTGGGCAAGACCGAACTTGCCAAGACGCTCGCCGACTTCCTCTTCAGCGACGAGAAGGCGATCACGCGCATCGACATGAGCGAGTACATGGAAAAGCACAGCGTCTCCCGCCTCATCGGCGCGCCCCCGGGCTACGTGGGCTACGAGGAGGGGGGGCAGCTCACCGAGGCCGTCCGGCGGCGCCCGTACTCGGTGGTACTCTTCGACGAGGTGGAGAAGGCGCACCCCGATGTGTTCAATGCGCTGCTGCAGCTCCTGGACGAGGGACGCCTCACCGACGGCCAGGGACGGGTGGTGGACTTCCGCAACTGCCTCATCATCATGACCAGCAACATCGGCGGGGACCTCATCCAGAACGCGGCGAAGATCGACGACGTGAAAGAGGCGATCTCCGCACTGCTGAAGGTGACCTTCAAGCCGGAGTTCCTTAATCGCATCGACGAGACGATCTTCTTCAACCGGCTGGGCAAGCCGGAAATCCTGAAGATCGTGGACATCCAGCTCGAGCTGCTGAAGACGAGGCTCCGGGAAAAAAAGATCATCCTGGAAGCCACGCCGAAGGCGCGGGCGTTCCTCGCGGAAACCGGGTACGATCCCCTTTTCGGGGCGCGACCCTTGAAGAGAACGATTCAGAACCTCGTGCAGAATCCCCTTGCGAAGATGGTGCTCGCCGGAGATGTCGCCGACGGCGACAGCGTGACGGTCGATAAGGGGACGGAAGGGATCGCTTTCAGGAAGAAGTAGCCGGGTCCGCGGCGCAGCGCCCAGCGGGCTATCGGCCGGATTCTTCGTCGCGTCAGCCAGGCTCTTCGGGCGGCAATAATTTCTCCAGCGCAGCGACAGCCTCCCGCGGGACCTGGAAGACTTTGTGGGGCGATCCACCCCCGCTTTTCAATACCACACTCTCGCGCGGGAGGCCAAGCGCCCGCGCAACGACCCGGATGACTTCCTCGTTCGCCTTCCCCTTCTCTGCGGGTGCTCGAACCGCGACCAGAAGCTCCCCGGCCCGGACGCCGATCACGCCGTCCTCCCGGGCGTGAGGCTTTGCCTTCACGCGGAGGAGCACCTCCCGATCGCCCACGGTATAGAACGATGACTCGTGCACGGCCCCTCCTCACTTCACCTCGAAGTGAACGCGGTCGCCTCCGAGAGAGCCCTGTGCCACGACCAGGTGGGACCCCCGGGTCAGCGGGACACGGATGCCGGAGAGCTGCGGACCTGGGGCGACGCGCCTGCTGTCGACCGTGACCGTTACGTCCCCGTCATTCCGTGCCGCGATGGACACGGGAATGGCCTGTGTCCCGGCGCGCAGCGTTTCGTCCAGATAGAAGACCTGTCCGTTCACCGGGAAGACGATCCGCATCTCCTCCCCTTTCTCCAGCAGGCTGCTCAGGAGAAGCGAATCGCCATTGTGCTGGTCGGGGTGGATGTCGGGCGGCGGAACCTCGGCAGCATTTCGGAAATACTCCGTTCTCGTCGAATCGCAGGCCGGCGTGGCCCTCAACCCCGTCTCGGTGCAGATGCGCACCGCCACGACGCCGGCCGGGGCGGCGAAATCCCTGGACGCTGGCGGCAGCGGGTGCTTCTCCGAGAGGCGGGTGAGTATGTCCGAGACGATCTGGGTCGGCACGATGCTCCCCGTCTTGTTGATCACCGCCCTGCCGTCGAAGTTGCCTGCCCACGCTCCGACCGTGAACCGGGGCGTCGCCCCGATGCACCACAGGTTTGTGAACTCGCTGGAGGTGCCGGACTTGAACATTGCGGGCACGTTCGTCCGGAAGTACGTACGGGTGCCGAATCCCGTCGCTCGCGCCGAAGGATCCGAGAGGATGTTGCAGATCATCCAGGAGGAGAACGGGTCGAAAACCCGCCGAACTTCCGGGGCGGCCCCCTCCGCAAGCACGAGGGCCGGCAAGGCTCCCCCGCGGGGGAAGACGCTGAAGGCGTGGACGAGCTCGACCAGGGAGACTTCCGCGTTGCCGATCGCCGTTCCCAGTCCGTAGCGTGCAGCCGAGTCGCGCGGCAGGGCGAAGCCAAGGTCGTCGAGCGTCCGCAGGAACTCCGGAAGACCCAGCCGGGAAAGGGAATAGACCGCGGGAACATTCAAAGAGCTGGCCAGGGCAGTGCGCAGCCGTACGACGCCATGGCTCCTCTTGTCGAAATTCTGCGGTCGATACGACTCGTCATCGGCAGCCCCGAAAATGACCGGTACATCGGGCAGAAGGGTTGCCGCGGTCCAGCCCTTCTCGATTGCGCGCGCGTACAGGAAGGGCTTCAGCGTCGATGCGCTCTGCCGGCGAATGAGCGCACCGTCGACCTGGCCCGAATGCTCGGCATCAGAGAAGTCGCGTGACCCCACCCAGCCGATCACCGCTCCCGTGGCATTGTCGATGGCGACGACCGCGGCGTTCGTCACTCGCGCGTTGATGTACCGGGCGATGATGAAGCGGATACGGGCCTCGATGTCGTGGTTGAGGCCCAGGTCGAGTGTCGTGCGTAGGACTCCCCCGGCCGCGTGCAGCCTCCCGGCGAGCAGCTCCCCCTGCACGTAACGGCTGAAGTGCGGGGCGTCGGCGGGGGGGCGTGCGCCGTGGACGCCGCGCACGGCAGCCTCCAGCTCTTCGGGGGAGATGCCCAGGTGGATACGCGCCTCCAGCGCGCGCCCTGCGGCAATGAGATGCTCGGGATGATCGAACGGATCGTAGACGGTCGGATTCCGAGGGATGATGGCAAGCGACAGGATCTGGGAGCGCGAGAGGTGCGCGAGGTCGGTGCCGAAATACGTCCACGCCGCGGCGCCGACGCCCCGCGTATTCCTCCCGAACGGCACCGCGTCGAGGTACGCGGCAAGGATCCGGTCCTTGGTGAGGCGCGATTCGATGCGCAGCGCCCACCATGCCTCCTCGATCTTTCCTGCCACGCTGCGCGCCCGCGGCTCGACCAGGCGTGCAAGCTGCATCGTGATCGTGGAGGCCCCCGAGCGTGCCGCCGGGGAGGTCACCCTGTCCACAAGGGCGCGCAGCACCGCGAACGGGTCGACTCCCGGATGCCGGCGGAACCGAGAATCCTCGAGCCCAATGAAAATCTCCGCGCACTCCGCCGGGATGCCGCCCGGCCCGACGCGCATCTGGAATGCCCCTCCGGGACCGGGCACGACGGCGAGCAGGGTCCCGGTCCGGTCCGTGATCCTGGTCCCGGCGGGGTCGGAGAGAAAGTCGTCCAGCTCGGGCATCGGCAGGGAGAGCAGGACGGCGGTCACCAGGGAGGGAATGCCGAGGAGCAGAAGGATGCGGCGCACCAGCGGCGCGGCCGGCTTCAATCCGGTGCGCGGGCCTTCGAGCGCAGCCATGCTGCAAGCCTTTCGCCGTAGAGCATGAACGCGAGGCCGACGAGCGCCAGCGGGACACCGAGGGCCAGATAGGGAGTCGGGGTCTCGGCGGCGAATCCCAGGCCGAGAACGAGTGCGATCAGCGGGTTCACAAGGGCGTAACTGACGACCCTCTCAGCCGGTTCCACCGCCACAAGGTAGGTGTAGGCGCTGAATGCGAGGGATCCGATGACCCCGAGGTACAGTACACCGACCAGGGAGATCACCGACGCCGCCTTGAGCACGGCGCCGGGTGTCGGGCCGATCACCGCGCACGCGAGGTAGCTCACGATGCCCACGAACAGCATCTGTATCCCGCTGTTTACCGTGTTGTCCCCGCTCACGGGAAAACGGTGCCCCAGGCTTGTCGCCAGTCCCCAGCAGAGCACGCCCCCGAGGCCGATCAGCACCGACGCGTTCAGGCTCGTCGCCAGCGAATGCCCGTTATACAGCAGGACGGCGACCCCGGCGAACCCGATGACGACCCCGAGGACGCGCGCCGCGGTGAGAGATTTGCGGAGCAGGAGAGAGTCGAACAGTGCAACGAGGATCGGAGTGGACGATGCAAGCAGCGCGGCGACGTAGCTGTCGACGTTCAGCTCGGCGATCGTGATTCCCCCATTGCCGGCAAGGAGCAGGAGCGTGCCCAGGACGATCGCCGAGAGGATGTTGCGCACGGACGGGAGCTTCTTCAGCCCGCCCCGGGCGGCGGAGACCCCCAGCAGGAGCCCGCCGCCGATCAGCCAGCGGATCGCCAGGACCCACATCGGGGGAATGGTGAGAACAGACTGGCGGATGAAGAAATAGGTGGACCCCCAGACGAGGTAGATGGTGGCGTAGCTTGCGATGACCAGGCCAGGTTGGCGCTTCATGGGCGGTTCTCGGAAGACATTTCTACCATTTTCCCGGCTCCCATTGACATCCCCCTCCCCTCCCCGTACCTTGGGGGGCATGACGGGCAGCGAGCTGAGGCGCAAATACATCGATTTTTTCAAGGGGAAAGGGCATGCGGAGATCTCGGGCAAGTCCCTGATTCCGGAAAACGACCCGACGGTTCTCTTCACCACCGCCGGCATGCACCCCCTCGTGCCATACATCCTCGGCGAGCCCCACCCGGCGGGAAAACGTCTGGTCGACTGCCAGAAGTGCGTGCGCACCGACGACATCGACGAGGTCGGCGACACGGCGCACCTCACTTTTTTCGAGATGCTCGGCAACTGGTCCCTCGGGGACTATTTCAAGGCCGAGGCGATCGCCTTCAGCTACGAGTTTCTCACCTCGCCCCAGTGGCTCGGGTTCTCCCCTGACCTGCTGTCCGTGACCGTCTTCGCCGGTGACGCGGAGGTCCCGCCGGACCACGAGGCGGCGAAGGTCTGGAAATCGGTGGGTATCCCGGAGAGCAGGATACATTTCCTCGGCCGCAAGGACAACTGGTGGGGTCCGGCAGGGCAGACCGGGCCGTGCGGGCCGGACACCGAGATGTTCATCGACACCCTTCTCCCCGCGTGCGGTCCGGACTGCAGGCCGGGGTGCAACTGCGGGAAGTACATCGAAGTCTGGAACGACGTGTTCATGCAGTACAACAAGACCGCGGACGCCACCTATCTTCCGCTCGCCCAGAAGACGGTGGACACGGGCATGGGGGTGGACCGCACCCTTGCCATGATCCAGGGCAAGAAAAGCGTGTTCGAGACGGAATTGTTCTGGCCGGTGATCGAGCGCCTTCAGCAGACCTCGGGGAAGCGCTACGGCGCGGAGCCGGGAACCGACGCGTCGTTCAGGATCATCGCGGATCACCTGCGCTCCTCCGTGTTCATCATCGGTGATGACCGCGGGGTGAAGCCTTCAAACCTCGGCCAGGGCTACATCCTGCGCCGGCTCATCCGCAGGGCAATCCGACACGCACGAAAGATCGGGATGGAGGGTGGCTTCCTGGGGCCGCTCTCCGCGAAGGTCGTTGGCATGTTCGAGGACTTCTACCCCGAGCTGCGGGAACGCGCCGCGATGATTGCCATGGAGCTGACGCAGGAGGAGGCGAGGTTCTCCGACACCCTTCAGAAAGGGGAGCACGAGTTCGAGAAGGTCCTGCCCAATCTCGTGAAGAACCCGCAGAAGGTCATCCCCGGCCGGGTTGCCTTCCGCCTCTATGACACGTACGGGTTCCCCATCGAGATCACCGAGGAGCTCGCGCGAGAGAACGGCATGAGGGTTGACAGGAAGGGATTCGACGAGGCCTTCGAGAAGCACCAGGAGCTGTCCAAGGCCGGTGCGGAAAAGATCTTCAAGGGAGGCCTCGCGGACCATTCGGAGATGACGACAAGGCTGCACACCGCCACGCATCTCCTCCACCAGGCGCTCCGCACGGTCCTCGGCCCCCACGTCGCGCAGAAAGGGTCTAACATCACGGTGGAGCGACTGCGCTTCGACTTCGTCCACCTGAAGCCCATGACGGAGGTGGAGGTGCGGAAGACCGAGGCGATTGTGAACGAGCAGATCGAGCGGGATCTTCCGGTGAGCATGGAAATCATGACCCTCGAGCAGGCCCGGGCCGCCGGCGCCATCGCCCTTTTCGGCGAGAAGTACGAGCAGAAGGTGAAGGTCTACACGATCGGTGATTTCTCGAAGGAAGTCTGCGGGGGTCCCCACGTGGAGAGAACCGGCGTGCTCGGGAAGTTCGTCATCCAGAAGGAGCAGTCCTCGTCCGCCGGGGTGAGGCGGATCCGGGCCGTTCTGGAAAGCGCGTAAAGGACCTTACGGTTTCTGGAGTTTCTCAAGGAGTTCGCCGATCCCGAGGTTCTTGATTCCCATCCGCTGGGCGCGCGTGAGCACTTCCAGGGCCTTGTCCCTCTTGTCCAGTGCGAGCCAGCTTTGCGCGATCTCGATGTACAGCCGCGGGTTCTTCGCGTCGTTCACGAGGAGACCGGAAAAGCTCTCGATCGCTTCAAGGTAGTTGCCCTTTTCCTTGTTGATCAGCGCGAGCCCCAGCACGGCGTAGCTGTCGAACTCGATGTTCAGGGCCTTGCTGTAGTAGTCGCGGGCCGTGTCCAGCTGGTTCATCGCCCGGTAGGAATCCCCGATGCGCGTGAGGATCACCTTGTTGTCAGGATCCGCGTCCAGGATCTTCTGCCAGTAGAAAAGCGACTCCTGAGGATCGTTCATGCCCCGGTAGCAGTCCGCCAGTCCGAACAGGGCGTAGAAATTGTTCGTCTGGATGTCCAGCGCCTTCTTGAAGTAGGGGATCCCTTTCTCGTATGTCTTCAGCTTTCGGTAGCAGTTGCCGATGGAGGTGAGCACCCAGATGTTTTTCGGGTCCTTCTCGTGCATGCGCTCCCAGTAGGTGAGCGCTTCCCGGTACTCCTTGAGGTCGAAATGCAGGTAGCCCAGCCCGGTCAGGGCATAGGGGTTGCCGGGATCTATTTCTAGTATCTTGTGATAAATCTCCTTCGACCTGCTGAAATCCTGCACCTTCCGATACGCGTCGGCGATCCGGGTGAGG
>JBEKXR010000128.1:0-8875 GCA_049511935.1 Spirochaetia bacterium
CGAGGTACTGTTCATGTCCCAGAAAGAAGTCCTGGCGCGCAGGCTGGAAACAGACCTCGTTGGCATCTCCACGATCACTGCCACGGCGACGAGCGCATACGCCCTGGCCGACCATTTCAGAAAGAGGGGCATTCCCGTGGTATTCGGCGGCCCTCACGTGAGCTTCGTTCCCGAGGAGGCGCTCGATCACGGCGACTTCTGCATCACGGGGGAAGGGGAAACGGGATTCCCCCTCCTCGTGGAGGCGCTGAACGGCAACGCCTCGCTCGCCGATGTGCCCGGGCTCGTGTGGAAGGAAAACGGCATTGTGCGGAGAAATCCCGCGGCCCCTCCTATCGAGGACCTGGACACCCTCCCCTTCCCCGATCTCGGTCTCCTGGACATGGGCGGCAGCAGGAAAATCGGCGTGCAGGGTCCGGGCCTTCCCACCGTCCCGATCCAGACATCGCGCGGCTGTCCGTTCGACTGCACATTCTGCTCGGTCACCGGCATGTTCGGCCGTCACTACCGTCACCGCTCGACCGCAAGCATCGTGGCGGAGCTCTCGAAATACGATTCGAAAACGTGCGTCGTCTTCTTCTATGATGACAACTTCGCGGCGAACCCTCGGAAGACCAGGGAACTGCTGAAAGAAATGATCCGCCTCCGACTCGAGTTCCGCTGGTCGACCCAGGTGCGCAGCGACATCGCGCGGGATCCGGAAATGCTCGATCTGATGGCAGCGGCGGGATGCAGCTCGCTGTACATCGGGTTCGAGTCCGTCGATCCGGCCGCGCTCAAGGAGATGAACAAGAACCAGACCGTCGACGAGATCCGTCACGCGATCCGGGAAATCAGGAGGCGCAGGATCCATGTCCACGGCATGTTCGTCTTCGGCTTCGATTCCGATACCCCGGCCACCACGCGCGCAACGGTGAGCTTCGCGCTGGAAGAGAAGATCGATTCCGCGCAGTTCCTGATCCTCACGCCGCTTCCCGGGTCGAGCTTCTACACGCGGATGCTCGCCGAAGGGCGGCTCATCGATGCCGCGTGGGACACCTACGATGCGCACCACGTCAAGTACATCCCGCGCGGCTTCACGCCGTGGGAGCTGCAGCGGGCGCAGATCGGGGCCCACGCGCATTTCTACTCGCCCTGGCATGTCGCGGCACGGCTCCTTCGCGGCAGCATGGGCGGATTCGTCGTCGGGGTCTACGCGAGCGCGCTGAACAGACGGTGGCAGCGGCTCGAACGCGACTACCTCCGCCGGCTGCGGCTCCTGCTCCCCGCCCCCGCGAGAGTCTGAGCGGCCGGCATCCCCGTATTCATTCATCCGTCCACGGGTATACTCTCGGGTGAGATGGACGCCGTCGCTGCCATCAGGCGCGTTTTCCCGTGGCTCGCTCGAAGGCGGCGCGTATTCGCGCTCGTCGGCAAGAGCGGCACCGGCAAGAGCTTCAAAGCGCGCCAGGTGGCCCGCCGATTTCGCATCGACCTGATCATCGATGACGGCCTTCTCATCCGGGGACAGAAGATCATTGCCGGCAGATCCGCCAAGAGAGAGAAGGGAATCCTCACCGCCATCAAGACGGCGGTCTTCGCGAATCCCGAGCTGATCGAGGAGGTGCGCCAGGCAATCACCGCGCAGCGTTTCGCGAGGCTTCTCATCATCGGCACCTCCCGCAAGATGGTGCTGAGGATCGCCCGGACGCTGGATCTCCTCCCGATCCACCGGATCATTTCAATTGAAGAGGTGTCGACGCGCTCCGAGATCACACAGGCACTGAAGATCAGGGCTGAACAGGGGAAACACATTATTCCCGTGCCGAGTGTAGAAATCAAGCGCAACTACCCCCACATCTTCTTCGAGTCGGTGAAGATCCTGCTCAAGTCCACCAAGGTATTGAGGAAGAGCGACGCGGAGATCGTCGAAAAGACCGTGGTGCGCCCGGAATACGGGCGCGTGAAACCGGCGGCGACGGAAAAGCCGACAACGCGCTGAGCCCGGAAGGCCGAAAACGGGGGTTGGCGCGCAAATGCATTTGACAGCCGCTCGCGGCCTATCTATGATCGAAAAAAGGAGGTGGTATGCGCAAAGCCCTCGTGCTCGCCCTCTTCCTGTGCATCCCGCTTGCCGTTTTCGCGCAGGACGCCGCGCAGTTCACCGCGGAGACCACTCACTACCGGGTTTTCTCCGAGGTGAGCCAGGCGCAGGCAGAGGACGTTTCCCACAGGATGGAAGCGGCCCTCTCCCTCTACAATGATGTCTTCCATTTCGATCTGTCCCAGCTCCCGGCGAAGTTCCGCATTCGGGTCTTCAAGGACCTGGACAGCTTCAATGCCTACCTCGACAAGATTCTCTCACAGACGAGAACGGATTTCGTGTTCATCGCGTGGTCGGATCCCGAGAGGTCCGAGCTCCTGGCCTTCCCCAAGGAAGAGCCTGCGTTTACCGCCTCCCTGCTCCACCAGGGCTGCATCCAGTTCATCAAGGGCTTCGTCGACAACCCGCCGGTGTGGCTTCGCGAAGGCGTGGCGACCTACCTCGATGCTTCGGTGTGGGATCCTGCCGCCGGCACCTTCACCTTCAAACCGAATCTCGCCTGGCTTGAGGGGCTGAAGTCCCTTGTGCGCGGGGAAACCCCGGCAAAGCTCATCTCTTTCCCTGACCTGCTCACGATCAGCAGGGAAAGCGCCCAGTCGCAGATGGACGTCTTCGCCCCCGAATCCTGGGGGCTCGTGCAATTCCTCCTCGGCAGCCCTGATCGCACGTACAGCAGGGCGCTCTGGGACAGCGTTGCGGCGCTCAGTACGAACGCGACGCTGGACGACAACTCCCAGCGCGCGCACAAACGCGCCTTCTCGTGGGTCACCAACCAGAAGCTGCAGACGGATTTCAAGGCTTTCGTCCTCTCGATGAAGACGGCCACAGACCTCGTGAAGGACGGAATCGACCAGTACACGAAGGGTGACATGGCGGGCGCCGAGGCAACCTTCACGAAATCCCTGGACCTTGATCCCTCAAACACCACCGCATTTTACTACCTGGGGCTGATCTCCTACTCGCGAAAGGACTACGCCCGGGCAGAGGAGATGTACCTCAAGGCCTTCCAGCTCGGAGCCAACGCCGCGATCATCAACTATGCCCTTGGAGTGAACTCATTTGCCGCGGGTAAAAACGGCGATGCGACGAAGTACCTCAATTTCGCCAAGCAGGCCGACAAGGCCGCCTACGGCGACAGGGTAGATGCGCTCATGAAGAGGATCGCCGCGGCGAAATAGGGCCCTGCGCCGCGGAAGGCGGATTCGCGCCGCCAGAGGCGGATTCGCCCGCCCCACTCAGAGCGCCGGCCCGAGCGCTGCCGGTCCCTTTCCTGCTCCGCCGCGCCGACCGCGTCCCCGCCTGCGCCTTCTCTTCGTCGGTGCAGCACCGGCTTCGTGCGGACCTTGTGCCGCCGAAGGCGGTTTCTGCGACGCCGGTGCGCGCAACGCGCGAGCCCTGCGGTGGGGTCGAACGACATTCAGGATCGACTGCGCCGCGACAGCGAGGTCCTTCCTGGAGGGAAACAGGGGTTCCGACGCGGTGCGAATGAACTGCTGCAGCAGGAACTCCGGGTCGGGGTCCTCCAGGAGGTCCTTCCGCTCGAGAGCGAGATCCGAGAAGAGAAAGCCGAACATATCGCTGCGGTCCAGGGGTTTCCCGGCGGCGGCATCCGCGTCAAGCTCCTCGAGCCGGACGCCCAGCGGAGAATCGGAGAGCCGCAAGCGGGACTCCCTCAGATGCTTTGCGTGAGCCGGGAAGATGATCTCGAAAAGCCGAAGCCGGTTCGCGAGCTCGAGAATGCCCGTCGCAGAACCCGACGTGAGGATCTTGAACACTTCCTCCGTGACCCTCTCGCGAGAACAGCTGAGAATCGACTCGCGCATCCGCCGCACCAGCCCTGCAAGGGAAAGGGGAAACGGGAAGCCCAGCAGCGAGGCATACTTCACCGCCCGGATCATGCGGACAGGATCTTCCGCGAACGACGTCTCCGCGCGCCCGAGCGTTCGAAGCCGGCGCTGCCGGAGATCGGGAAACGCCTCCACGTAATCGATGAGATGGCGGTCGATCGGACAGTAGTACAAGGCATTAATCGTGAAATCCCGTCTCTCGGCATCTTCCTCCATCGTGCCGTAGTAGTTGTTCGCATCCGGGTGTACCCCGTCCCCGGTCGTGGCGACTGCGACACGTGATCGGAACGTGCTCACCTCGATGTACTTCTCGCGTGCGCAGTAGACGTGCACGAGCCGGAATCGCCGTCCGATCACGCGCGCGGAACGAAACAGGCGCTTGATCTGCAGCGGGTGGGCGTCCGTGGCGATGTCGAAATCCTTCGGCGTGCGGCCCACGAGCAGGTCCCGGACGGCCCCGCCCACGACATACGCGTGAAAACGGGCGTTCCGCAGCCGCTTGATCACCCACAACGCATCCGGGTCCACGAGGCGCGGGTCGATCCCGTGCTCTTCCTGGGTGTAGATGTGAGCCTTTTTCTCGATGTTTCCGTTTTCCGTTGTGCCGTATCTGAAAAGCAATCCTGCAATCCCGGGTGTTCGCTCGACTTCCGCAATCCTACAGCGGCCGTGCCGAATGTCAAGCCGCCAACCCCTTCTTGACATTGAATCGTCCCACCGCATTTACTTGCCCCGTGCGAGACGACGAGCTCATCGAACCGCGAATCCCGAAGGGATTCCGTGACTTCCTCCCGGACAAGGAGTCGCACCGCCTGGGCCTCGTGCGGAAGCTGCAGGCCGTGTTCGAGCGGTTCGGATTCCTGCCGATCGATACGCCCGTCCTCGAGTTCGCCGAGGTCCTGCTCGGCAAAGGCGGCGGGGAAACGGATAAAGAGGTCTACCGCTTTACCGACCACGGCGGCCGCGATGTTGCCATGCGGTTCGACCTCACGGTCCCGTTCGCCCGCTTCATGGCCGCCCATCTCGCCGAAGTGGGGCTCCCTTTTCGCCGCTGGCACGCCGCGAAGGTCTGGCGGGGAGAGAACACCCAGCGCGGCCGCTACCGCGAGTTCATGCAGGTCGATTTCGATATCGTGGGCACCGACTCTGCCTCGGCCGACCTGGAAATCCTGCTCCTCATGAGGGAAAGCCTTGCGGCCCTGGGGGTGCAGCGGTTCTCCATCCGCTACGCGCATCGCGGAGTGTTCAACTCATTCCTCGCGCGGCTGGGCCTCGAGCAGCGGTCGGTCGACGTTCTGCGCGCCATCGACAAGCAGCGCAAGATAGGCACGGAGAAGACGCAGGAGCTCCTCGCCGAGATCGCGGGACCCTCCCCTGCGCAGGATATTCTCGACTTCATCCGTGTCGAGCAGACGCCCGCGCAGACGCTGAAAAAGCTCGCCGGCGCCGTCGGTGAGGGAGTCGAGGGCATCCAGCGTCTCACTGACATCTCCTCCGCGCTCGAACACCTGGTCCTCGCGGATTCATTCGCACTCGACCCGTCGATCACCCGCGGCCTGGACTACTACACCGGCATCGTCTTCGAGAGCTTCCTCGGGGACCTGCCGGACATCGGCTCGGTGTGCTCGGGCGGCAGGTACAATGACCTTGCTTCCCTCTACACGAAACAGCACCTGCCGGGGGTCGGCGCTTCCATCGGGGTGGACAGGCTCATGGCAGCCATGGATGAGCTGGGGCTGGCAGGCGCCGTCTCCGCCCGGGCATCGGTGCTCGTCCTCTTCCTGGAGGACGCGCTCCTGGGCAGGTACCACGAGATCGCCCAGGCGCTGCGGGGCGCGGGAATCATCGCCGAGGTCTACCCCGAAAAAAAGAAGCTCGCAGTCCAGTTCGCCTACGCGGACAAGAAGGGAATCTCACTCGCCGTCGTGTGCGGCCAGCAGGAAGCGGCGGCCTGGGTGGCCACCCTGAAGGACCTCAGGTCCCGCGAGAGCTACGAGGGGCTGAAGCCGGCCGACCTGTCAGAAAAAGCCAGAGAGCTTCTTCCGTAATTCCGAGAGATTCGGCGGACAGGGCCTCCGGCAGGTCCGCCTGCGTGTGCCACTCCGGGTAGTCGATGTCGATGAGGATGCACGCGGGCGTGCCACGCCGCGCGAAGGGCGTGTGGTCCGAGATGATGTACTTCAGCCGGTCCTTCTTGTCGCGCAGGAATGGTTCCCATCCCTGCGCCATGCCGATGCGGAACACCTGAGTCGTAAGCCTCCTGCTCGGCGGATGGTCGAGGACGTGCGCGTCAATGTCGAACACCATGTACTTCCCCCCGACCATGTCCAGCACGACGACCTCTGACGGGGCAAAGTCCCGCAGCGGGTGACCCGCGAGCCATTCCGCGCCAAGGGCGAACTCTTTCCCCTCGATGTTGCCGAGATCCTCCACGTCCAGGAACGCCAGCGCCACGTCCCGGGAGAGCGCCTGCCCCGCAAGACGCGGCAGCATGTGGAGGAACACGGCGGTGCCCGATCCACCGTCATTCGCGCCGGGGATGGGCAATTCACGGCGGGCTGCATCCCGTTCACGGTCTGCGCGAATCCTCGTGTCATAGTGCGTGCCCAGCAGCAGGGCCGACCCCGGGGCCGGGTCGGCAGCCCGAAAGACACCGACGAGATTCCTGCACGCCAGGATCGATCCGCGGAACTCCACGGGGAACTCCTGCACGGTGACCTCCGCGCCGTGAGTGCGCAGCCGTTCTTCGAGCATGCGTGCAAGTGCATCGTGAGCGTCGGTCCCGGGAACGCGGGGGCCGAGGCTCACCTGTTCCTCGACGAGCCTCAGGATTCCGGTGCCGGTCGTGACTTCAGGAGATGTCGTGGACAATTCGATCCTCACGAACACTGAGTGCCACGCGGCGTGAGGCAGGCTCTGAAAACGCCTCGAAAGCGGCTTCCTCCAGGTAGCGCATGAGGCTCGCCTCCAGCGCGCGGGCGCCGGTCTCTTTCTTCAGGCTCTCCTCGACGACCCTGTCGAGGACCATCTCGGAGACGACGAGCTCCTTGCCCTCGAGCTGGAACTCGTTCGCGTACTGCACGAGGAGCGTGGAGCGGAGGATCTGCGAGAGCTGCTCGCGAGTGAGTGCGGAGAACGGGACGATTCTTCGAAACCTCCCGATCAGCTCCGGGAGGAAGCCGTAGCTCATGAAGTTGTGCGCGAGCATCACGTCGTCTTCCGTGTAGGAGACCGCGATCCGCTCCTGCTCGCCCGACAGGGGCGAGCGGCCGAACCCGATGTGCTCTCCGCCCTGCTGCTCGATCATCCCCTTCAGCCCCGAGAAGGCGCCGCAGGCGATGAAACCGACGTCCTGCGTGGTCATCACAGCCTTGGGGGCGTAGTCGGAGTGGGTATACTCCAGCGGCACGGGGATCTCGATGGATTCAAGCATCTTCAGCAGCTCGCGCTGCACGCCGAGTCCCGAAACGTCCTTGGTCGTGCCGGCGCCGGAGAACACCGCGCTGTTCTGCCCCGAGGCCAGCTTGTCGAACTCGTCCAGGCAGACGATCCCGATGGCCGCGTACGCGAGACTCATGTCCGAGGCGTACAGGAGACGCGTGAGGATTGAGTTCACGTCCTGCCCCACGTAGCCGGTTTCTGAGAACCCGGTCATGTCGATGACGACGGTGGGGAGCCGGAGGATGTCGCGGAAGAGGATTTCGACCAGGTAGGTTTTCCCGCAGCCGGTGGGCCCGACGAACAGCATCGTGGTCTTGGGTGGAAGGTTTTCCCGGCGCGCCCCTTCCAGCCAGATGCGGCGGAGACGGCTCACGTGGCGGTAGGCCCCCAGGGCGATGGCACGCACGGCCTTCTGCTGCCCGACGTACCCGCAGGCGCTCACGTGGGACTCGATGTCCCGGGGGAGCATGACGGGGATGGACCGCACGAAGGACGCGACCTCCTGGTCGAATCTCTCCGCGCGCGTTGCCTTTTTGCCTGGCGTGAGGATAGGCGCACTCCTCCCTACGGGCTATAGTGTACTGCGCCGGCAATCACCCGGACAAGAGAGGAAGCCTCCGCATGGACCCCTACAGGCTGCCGGTCTACGAGCAGCGGGAAAAGATACTGACCGCCCTCCAGGGGCACCAGGTCATTGTCGTCGAGAGCCCGACCGGCTCCGGCAAGACGACCCAGATCCCCCTGATCCTTCACCAGGCCGGCTACACAGCGCACGGGATGGTCGGTGTCACCCAGCCGCGAAGGATCGCCGCCGTGTCCGTGTCCGAGTTCATCGCCCGGCAAATCGGCACGACAATCCCGAAAATCGTGGGCTACACGATGCGGTTCGAGGACAAGACTGACGAGGAAACGGTCATCAAGGTGATGACCGACGGCATATTGCTACAAGAGCTGAAGAGCGACCGCCTGCTGTCGCGCTACCGCGTGATCATGGTCGACGAGGCCCACGAGCGCAGCCTGAACATCGACTTCATCCTCGGGATGCTCAAGGGGATCATGGCGGCGCGACCCGAGTTCCGCGTCATCGTCTCCTCGGCGACGATCAACGTCGAGGTGTTTTCCGAGTACTTCGACGGATGCCCGATCGTGAGCATCGACGCCCCGATGTTCCCGGTCGAAGTGCACTACACTCCGCCCGAGAGCGAGGGTGACCACGAAAGCCTCCTCCTGCGCATCCGTGACATCGTTGCCGGGATCATGCAGAAGAAGCAGGCCGGGGACATCCTGATCTTCCTGCCGGGGGAGCTTGCCATCAAGGATTGCATGCAGCTGCTCGCGGACCTCGATAGGGACCAGGAGCTGGCCCTCCTGCCCCTGTACGGCCGTCTCGCCCACGAGGACCAGGGGAAGGTCTTTTTCGATTTCCCGGGGAAGCGAAAGGTCATCGTCGCCACCAACATCGCCGAAACGAGCATCACCATCGATGGCGTCGTCTTCGTCATCG
>JBEKXR010000129.1:0-8871 GCA_049511935.1 Spirochaetia bacterium
AATTGATTTCCACTGGGTGTATGCCTGTCAGCCCGTACTGAATGTGTTCAACAGGAAACTACCGTACTTCTGGGTATTCGATCCACAGCTGTCGTCCGAGCGGTGGGTACGTCAGCCTCCATCGATCGCGTACCGGATTGAGGATCTGAATATCCAGAACATGGTAACCCATCGGCGGTTGCGGATTGACCCGTCACGTCTGATCTGGAGCGTGCTGGGCTTGAGGGCTTCCGAGAGCCCGAATCGATCGCTGAGTATCTTCTCGAAGGGCGGGTGGGCCGCGCGGCGTGAGATCCATCCGGGGGTCAGGACCGCCACCCCGATCTACGACTGGTCGGACGGCGATGTGTGGAAATTCGTCCAAGACAGCGGGTTTGACTACAACGGTGCCTACGACGTGATGCACCGGCTCGGATTGCCTCGCTCGCGTCTGCGGATCGCGCCGCCAACGATGGCAGTGGCCTCCATGCGAACCTTGGACTTCGCCCGACGGGCGTGGCCGAAATGGTTCGACCAGGTATGCGAGCGGCTGGAGGGGGTACGGACGGCGGCGATGTTCGGCAGCCGTGCCGTGCTGCCGATCCGCCACCGGGGAGAAACGTGGCAGGAGTGTTTCCAGCGGACTTGCATCGAGGAGGCACCTCGGTGGATCGCCGACCGGGCTGAGCAGATCCGGACGGATTGTTTGCGATGGCACGCCCGGCATTCGTCGTTGCCGCCGCCCGAGGTCGAGCCGTGTTTGATGTGTGGGGCGAACGGAGGGTGTTGGAAATCGATGGCGAACAATGCCTACAACGGCGATCCGTTTGTGCAGAAGTTCACCGGTCACGGCTATCATCTGAAATACGTTGAGCCTGAGTTCTTCCGCCCCGGCAGCGGGCAGTGGGGAGGGAGTCCAACGTGGTGAGCCACGAGTTGCCCGAACGGTTGCGCCGGTTCGTGGCCGACGCGCGGTGGAAGGACACGGCGCATGTGGCGCCGCATCAGTACATCCACCGCAATTGGGGCGATGAGGGGCTGTTTCTCGACCTGCTGCATCTGATCCGTGGGCAGGGCAGTTATCAGGGATACAAATACGGCCGGCGGTGGACGTATTTCGATATTGATGAGTGGACGTATTGGACGATGGGGGCGCCTGAGTCAATTACAATCATCATAAATCGCCGGCGGAAGGAGCAGATGTGAGCAAGGTTAGTGAAGTCACGAGGGATGTCAACACGACTCCCGAGGAGACCCAGCGGAGGGTCAGCGAAAAGATCGTGAAGCGCGGTAAGAGCGCAGTCGAGAAGAAGAACAGGATCCTGCAACGGTTGCGCGTCGAATACGTCGCCATCGATCAGGTCAAGCCGAACCCGTACAATCCGAACCGGCAGGATGAGCACGACTTCGAACTACTGTGCCGGTCGATGGAGGAGGACGGGTTCACCCAGCCGATCATCGTCAACAGGGACAGCGTCATCGTGGACGGCGAGCACCGGTGGCGGGCGGCCAAGACGCTGGGGTTCACCGAGATCCCGATCGTCCGGGTCGACATGTCGCCCGAGCAGATGCGGATCTCGACCTTGCGTCACAATCGGGCCCGCGGCAGCGAAGACATCGAGCTGACTGCCCAGGTCCTGCGCGACCTGCAGGAGTTGGGTGCCCTGGATTGGGCCCAAGACAGTCTGATGCTGGACGACACCGAGCTGAACCGGTTGATGGAGGACATCTCGGCCCCCGAGGCCCTGGCGGCCGAGCAGTTTGGCGAGAGCTGGGAACCGTCGAATCCGCACGATGGGGTAGAGGCCAAGGTAACCGACCGAGAGGGTCAGCAGGACGTCTCAGCGGCCAGTGCTGACGCCTCTGATCGGATACGCCGCCGGGAGGCGATGCTGAAGGCGGCTAAGACCGACGAGGAGCGCCAGATGGCATTGAAAGACACCGCCCAGGTCAGGTTGTATCTGACGTTCTCGATCGAACAAGGCCAATTGGTCAAGCAGGTGCTGGGTGCCCGGCCAGCCGAGCGGCTATATGAGATATGCCGTTCGATGGATAGTCAACCGTGATCAGGACTAAATCATACGGCGAAACGTCACTTGTTTTACAAGTGAGGAACAAGTGAGCGACGAGCCAGAGCGCGACGAAAACGGCCGATTGCTGCCCGGGCATACGGCGAATCCGAACGGCCGGCCGAAGAAAGGGTTGAGCATGACCGATCTACTGTCGGCTCGGTTGGACGAGATGTCAGCCTCTGACGCCAAGGGCGGGACGGTCGGTGGCAAAGAGATGGTTGTCCAGGCGTTGATCAAGGCGGCACTAACGTTGCTGAGCGACAAGCGGACTGAGATCTCAAAGGACGTTGCCATGAGAGCGGTGACTGCGATCTTTGACCGGCTGGACGGCAAACCGGCCGAGACGGTGCGGCACGAAGGCGGTGGGCGGACGTTGCGGATCGGGTTCGTACCGATGACCCGCGAGGAGTTGGACGCGATGGATATCGTCACCTACCACGAAGGCATAGAACAGGACAAAAAGCCGGATCCGGTCGAACCGTTGCCGTCTGACCCGGTCGGAGGGTCGGGATGAATCCAGTCGACATCCCGCTATGGCGACACCAGCAGGCGTTGTTGACTGCGATCACCGCGCACCCGGCCTGCGAGCTGTTCTTCATGACTGCAGGATATGGAGCGGGAAAGTCCTTCACCGGGGTAATGCTGATCCTCAGCTTGGCGTTCAAGTACCAGGACTGGGCGGTGACCGTCGGGGTCGGCGGCGACACGATCAAGCGGCTACGGCAGACGTTGTTGGCCGATCTTTTCCAGCTGTGCCAACGGTGGGGGATCGCGTACGACCAGAACACGCAGCGCAGCGAGTTGCGGATCGGCAAGATGCTATTTGTCGAAATAGCGATGTCGAACCCTGACCTGATCTACGGATACAACTTCTCGGCGTTCATTGGGGACGAGATCGACGAACTGACTCAGGAGAAGGCATTAGAAGTATTCAGGGCCGCCCAGGAGCGGACCCGCGTCACTTTCCCTGACGGCCGCGCGCCGTTCTTGGTGTTCATGACCACGGCGCAGGGCTACCGCGGGATGTACCAGATCGTCAACGACCTGGACGAGAAAGGGGTCGAGTATTGGATGGTCCGCGGCCGCACGTACGACAACAAGGCGCTTTCGCCGCGCTACTTCCGCCGGCTGGAGTCGATCTACAACGAGACCGAGCGGTTGGTCTTTCTGGAAGGGATGTTCGCCAACCTGACCACTGGAAGGGTCTACTACGGGTATGACGAGGAGAGGAACCGCCTCAAGACGATCCCTTTCGCAATCGAGCCTAACGATCTCATCCGCATCGGGCAGGACTTCAACGTGGGCTATTCGTGCGGGACCGCGATCGTGAAGCGCGATGGTGTGCTGCACGTGTGCAAGGTGTGGAGCTTTGGGGAGATCGGCCATGCCCCGAAGATGATCCGTACGGACTTCCCGCCTAACGTGATTGAATGGTACCCCGACGCGAGCGGAGTAGAGATCGTTGCAGGCTACTCGAAAGAGGTCCGCGAGAACGGTATCCAGTTGCGCATCGGCACGATCAACCCGAGCGTCGTGGACCGTATCTTCTTCGTCAACAAACTATTTGAGATGGGGAAACTTGTGCTTTGGCCGAACTGCGGACCGCTGTCGATGGCTCTGAAGGTCCGGCAGTACAACGACAAGGGCGACCCGGAGAAGGGCAAGGGGCCGACCGCTCCTGATCACCGCTGCGACTCGCTTGAATACGTTGTATGGCGAATTGTAAGCAGGGATCCGGAGTTTCTTGACTTGTGGAGTGCTGGCCGTATCGGACGGAAGACCATCACCGACAGGATTGTGGCGTAAGTCGGCTGAAATACGCGGTGTGGTGGATCGTGTGCAGCGATCGGGACTTCTTCGACCTTTGGACTTCCAGCCGCGTAGGGCGGAGAACTATCACGGACAGGAGAATGCCTGCATGAAGAGTGTGATTGACGAACTGGCGCTGACCTCCCCGGGGCTGAATGAATCGTCAAATTCCCCTCCGATATCCCTTGACAACCCTCCTAAAATATAGTAGTTTTAACTACCCTTAAGACTACATATAAGGTTATTGACATGGAAAACTATATTGCAAGGCGGTGGGACCTGGCGGGCGACCTGATAAAAGTGACGGCTCGCGGAGATCGATCAACCGCTACCTATCGCTCACTGATGCGCACTTTCGTCTCAAGCGGACACCCGGCCACGGTCGAAGGATTCGGAGCGCACGTGGAAGAGGTGCGGCGCACGTCTACCGCGGCAACTGTGAACCTGACTATCGCTGCCGGGCGGAAAGCCTTTATCCAGGCCGGGGAGCGTCAAGGGATGAGCACCCGCGACCTGGCTGTCTTGAAGGGCGCACTATCGGAACTGCGGAATGTGCGTATCGCTCCACGGGAAGTAAAGACCGTCACCCCGGATGAGCGTGCTCTACTGTTCAAGGCTCTCCCCCTGCGCGTGCGCTTGATTGCGGAAACCCTCTACACGACCGGAGCCCGCGTCTCTGAGATCGTGTCTCTGAGGCGGGACCAGGTACGGGCGAACGGGCACGTCGAGCTGAGGATCCGGGGCAAGGGCGATAAGGAGCGTATCGGGAAGATCCCGGCCGGACTATATCGGCGCATTGTGGTCACTTTCAGCGAGGACGGTCCTTTCCTGTTCACGACTGGCCATGGCAACGCATACCGGCCAGTGTACGTGTCGCGGGAGATCGCACGAGCTGCGGAGCGTGCCATCGGTCGGAGCGTGACGGCGCACGTGCTGAGACATTCGAGGGCGACGGACCTGTTGGCGGCCACGCATCGGATCAAAGCGGTGTCGCGGCTGCTCGGCCACGCGGACGAAGCGGTCACGCTCCGGTTCTACGTCAAGGACTCTTTCACCGACGAGGAGCTTTTCGCAGGTGTATAATCGTTGCGGGGTGGGGGGCAACCTGCAGGCGCGCTACTCTGTCCACGACCTGCGCCATGCCTTCGCAGTGCGGCTCTATGAATCCACGCACGACGTCTACCAGGTGGAGAAAGCCCTCGGGCATGCGACGGTAGCGGTGACGGAAACCTACTTGCGCTCACTCGGGCTCGAATGGTGAAGAAGCATCTGCTTTCTCGGCTTCGAAGGATAGTGTAGTATGCGGCCACGGGCTCCCTGCTCCTATTGACGGGGGCGAGGTGATACAAAATGGCCAAGAAAAGACGAAAAGCATACGAATCCTCCTCCGCCCAATATGAAATCGTTCGGCCTATTGGAGAAGGCGGGAGTGGCCGTGTTTACGAGGTCACTGACCAGGACGGAGATAAGTACGCCCTAAAAGTTCTTAACCCAGATAGGGCCAACCAAAAAGCTCTGAAGAGGTTCAAGAACGAAATGATGTTTTGTCTGCGGAAACCCCACCCGAACATAATCTCTGTGCTGGACTTCGGATTCGATGAGATTGACGGGCTGAAGGCTCCCTTTTATGTCATGCCCTACTGTAGCCAGTCACTACGCCAGCGCATGAAAGCGGGTGTACCCCCCGAGGCCGTACTCCCCCTTTATTCTCAGCTCCTCAATGCCGTGGAAGCTGCCCACCTTCTGCATGTTGTCCACCGCGATTTGAAGCCCGAGAACATCCTATTCCTTGAAGGCTCTGGGGATCTGCAGCTCGCGGACTTCGGAATCGCCCGGTTCGTGGAAGAGGAACTGTACGATGCTGTGAATTCCAAGTCGACCGAGAGGTTGGCGAACTTCATCTATGCCGCACCAGAGCAGAAAATCAGAGGGGCCAAGGCGGACGAAAGGAGTGATATCTACGCTTTGGGGCTTTTGCTAAATGAGCTCTTCACTTCGCAGGTCCCGCAAGGGACTGGATTCAGACAGATTAAGGAAGTTACGCCCAACCTTCAGTATCTCGATCGTCTCGTTGTCGAAATGATCCAGCAACGACCTGAGGAGCGTCCTGGGAATTTGGCATTGGTCAAGGAAAGGCTGATTGGTTACGGCAATGAATTCATAGCTGCACAGCGGCTGGATAAATCGAAATCAGTAGTCATCCCAACTACTGAGTTGGACGATCCACTAATTGCGAACCCGCCTTTCGTGACTGGATTTGACTGGAAAGACAGAAACCTGTTTATCAAACTTTCCCAGCCGGTTAACCAAAGATGGGTTTACGCCTTGCACAATATGAATTCGTCCTTCACATCAACAATGGGCCAACCCCCGGAGACTTTTAGGGCCGGATCCGAAGGCCTTGTCGTTCCTGCTTCAGCAGGAGACGTGCAGAGTGTCATCAACTATTTCAAGTCCTGGCTCCCAATCGTCCATATGCGCTATAAACAAATACTGGAGCAAGAGCACGCCACAGCAGATCGTGAACAGCGCGAAAGGTTGCGGCAACAAATTCAGGCGGAAGAAACACGTCTACGGGTATTGCGAGAGACAAAGATTTAGCTGTTCTACCAACAACATATGGTTGACATAGAATCCAACCTTCCGGTTTCGCAAAACACTGCGGACATGCTTGACCGTAGCGGTAGGACGGATTGCATCCACGAGCTCAAGAACGCTTAAACAACCCCGGACTCTTCGAGGCAGCAAATGAGATCGCCGAAATCTTTCTGTCGATGATTCGACTCCACGAGGCCGAAGGTCTTTCGCATCATGATATGGTAGAGGGAAGCGATCCATTTGAGTTTCGCTTTCCACTCTGAGCGCGGACGCATTCACACCTCATCGTGGACAACCGCTCTACGGCTTCTTTCGGCATCGTGAATTGTCTTAAAAACGAGTGTTGCAATGCGGTTGATCACGAATGCGTCAATGTCTTTCTTCAACCTACCACCCTCAAGCCAGTCCTCTGGGACTTCCGATTTCAAATTACCGGAGGCATCGCTAACAAAAAGAACCCCTTCTGTATCCATGAAGCGGTGGTCCAGAGGTTTCCACAAATCCTTTTCTTCTTTGTTGCTATTAAGTCTTTTCTCAATCGTCACTTTCAAAAAATAGTCAGTATAGTCAGGGCCTCTCATTTTGTCTTGACGTGCAGCACAGACAACATCACACACAAGTCTATATTTGCGGCCATGGAACTCTAAATCAAGATATTCACCATACGCCAAAGCCAAACGCTTGGCTGAGAGCCCTGACTGCCCATCGAGAGCCTCTGTGAGCGGAGCTAAAATCCCCGGTACGACTTTGGTGAGAATATCGATAGCTTCGCTAACTTTGTGGAGGTTTTCCTTTGGCGAACCCGACTGCACGACATGAACTGCGTTTTCCATAAACTCTCCCATTTCAGCTGAAAAGCGATAGGCAAATGCCGAACACTCTATTCAGTCTTTCCGACCGTCGCCACGAGACTGAACCGCGAAAGTCGGAAAACAATGAGAAGAAGGAGATGAAACATTTGAACCCTATATTCTCTTGGTGACAATAGCGAATGAGCTACTTCAGCGCGAAGGTTCCAGCCTGCCTTTTCGGATAGCACGAACCTAATAAAGAAAACGTTATCTTCCCCAAGGTGGTCAAGTAGCATCTTATCTTCGAGAAGCTTGTCCAAGGAACGACTTTCAATTGTTCTCTGTTTCCCCTTCTGCTTTGCTTCTGTAGGGGTTGAGCCGAGAAATCCTATCAGATCTCGTACTATGCCCTCAATTTTTGTCGTAAGGGAATCAATAGAAAGCATCAATTTCGGTAATTCCGTTTTGGTGCTCAAGTATCTGCGCAATTCATTTTCGTAGTGTTCGAACGAAGGCACAATCACATCCGCCCAAGTGAAAGAAATAGTTTCGTAATTTCCAACCGGACGAGTCAATTTTGCGCCAAGCCATGAGCCTCCTTCGAGCCACTCCTGAAGCTTTGCCGAAGTAAGGACTCCATCCTGAATAGCGAATACAAAAATGCGCTTTAACAACTCAAGCGTGTATGCCGAGACGTAATTGCTATAGTACCAGAGTGTCCAGTGCTCAAGGGAACCTTCGGGTCCGCTGAACTCCTTTGCCGGACGTCCCAACTTGTCCTGAATCACGTGAGTTGCCATTCCGAGTATCGGGCTGCTTTCGCAAAGCTTTCTTGCTTGCTCTCGTATTCCTGCCACGTTGGGAATAAGAAGGTCCCCGGTTTGTGCCAGATATTCAAAAATCGCAACCACACCTCCTTGAATTAGCTTCTTGGCAATATCGTCGAATTGTCTATAGGTTCCGCTCATGTCGATTTCGGTTGAGATAACTCCGTAATGAACATTCCCAGAACGCTGCTCATACTCTCGTAACCAGGTGTTGGCGGCTTCACGTTCTCCCGCCGCTTCAAAGTCCTGTATCGCGTCGTGAATCCAACTCAAGGAAGCGGTATTGTCCTTTCCCATGGCTCTTGAATTCGCAAGAGCAGCGTTTGCGCGACGGACGAGCCAGATTTTATCTGGCAGCTGGGAAACACGGCACATCTCAACTGCGATTTTGGCAATGTCGTGTGGAACAAAGGGACCGGCGGTTTGTGCGTACTCATCGAATTCCGCACCGAGCTTTTCCAACATTCCCCGCAGGAACTCGACTCGCCTGGGGAATTTCATTTCACATATGTCGCGACTTACGAAGCTTCTTATGGTCCATCTGTCATTCGGGTTGAAAGTAGGAGCATCGGAAACAGAATCAATCGTTGCCAAAACCTCATCCGTCTTGACCCCGGCAGATAGGCTCAGCTTTAGCGCCGCGATCAGTGCTTCTACTTCGGCCAAGACTACACCCCGATCACTTGGCTTGCTCAAAATGTCAGCACATGCATGCGCCGATTCTAAATAAGCATCGATAGCAGCAGCAGCATGGTCACGGTGCCTTGATTTCGGGTGACCCCAGAGTATATGCGA
>JBEKXR010000130.1:0-8853 GCA_049511935.1 Spirochaetia bacterium
GTCGTCTTTGAGCTGGAGGATACCCCTGTGCGGCGCCGCAGCCTTCGCCGGCTTCCCTGCCGCGCACGTCTCGCCGTGGGCGGCCTTGGCCGCCGCGTGACCGGAGCTCGCCGCCCCGTGAGCGGCGGAAGCCGCCCGCTGAGCTGCGCCAGCAGCCTTTTTCTTCGCGGTCCCCATCTTGTTCGCTGCCACCTTCGTTTTCAAACCCCTGCCGCCCCCGTCTTCAGTCTTTCGAGCTCACTATCAAGATGCATCTTTTCCGTGAGAAGTTCCCGCAGCCGCACAGGATCAGTCGTGTCCTTCTCCAGCCTTCGCAGCTCCGCGCTCACGAGCTCCGTCTTCTTTCTCAGCGCCCGCTGCCGTATCCGGCGAACGCCGTCCGCAACGAGCCGCTCCTGGTTCATGTCGAACTCGCCGCTGGCGACCTTGCTGATTGCAAGGTCGCGGAGGGCGGGATCGTCGATTCGCGCGCAGAGGGACTCAAAACCTTCTTCCTCCGCCCTGAAGGCTTCCTCAAGGGCCACGTAGAGCCTCGCCGCCCGATCGTCATCAAGGTCCGCGAGGACGATTCCCCCGTTTCGCACGATCGGAAACCATTCACGATGGGCGGCGACCGCGAGCATCAGGAAAAGGTCGGCGGACACGCTGCCCGTCGCGACGCCGAAGGCGGATTCTGCGCCGCCAAAGGCGGATTCCTCGCCGTCTCCCGCCGCCCCCTGAGGAGCACGTTCCTTCCGCCTGCGGGCAGCACCGGGCTGACTCCTGCGAAGCCAGGCTGAAAAATCCTGCCGAACGGCGCGAACGTCAACTCCCATGTTGTCAGCCAGGAGTGCCAGGTAGCCGTCCTTTCTTATCGGCGATGCGGCCGCCGCAATAAAAGGAAAGAGGTTGTCCCGGATCCGCTCCTGCCCCTCGGCACGCGCACGGTCGTTCCCGGCGAGCGTCTTCCCGAGAGAATAGGGAAAGCTGTCCTGCGGCTTCTCAAGCAGGCTGCGAAGGGCGTCCAACTCACCTCTCTGCACGAGGTCCGCCGGATCCTTGCCCCCCGACACCACGGCAACCTGCACGAGCAGGTCCTGCGCCTCCAGCAGCTGGATGGCGCGGTCAGTCGCATTCTGTCCGGCCGCGTCGCTGTCGAACAGCAGAAGCGCCTTGCCCGCGTAGCGTTTCAGGACCCGAACCTGCGCTTCCGTGAGCGCCGTTCCCAGCGGCGCGACGCAGTTGGTGATTCCCGCCTGGTGCATGGCGATCACGTCCATGTAGCCCTCGACGAGAATGCAAAAGCCTTCTTTCCGCGTCGGCTGGGCGGCCTTGTCCAGGCCGTACAGATTCTCACCCTTGCGGAAAAAGGCCGTCTCGGGGGAGTTGAGGTACTTCGGCTGCGCGTCCCCCATGGCCCGCCCGCCGAAAGCGATGACCTCGCCACGGGCGTTCGGTATCGGAAACATGATCCGTCCCGCAAAGAGCGCACCCCCGCGGCCCCGCGCGCTGTCAATGAACAAACCGACCTTCGCGAGAAAATCGGCCGAATAACTCTTCTGCACGAGAAACTTGAACAGCCATTCCCGGTCCGGTGGCGCGTACCCGATCTGGAAGGCCTCCATGGTCTCCCGCCGCAGCCCTCGCGACTCCAGGTACGTCCTCGCCGCCTCCCCCTGCTGCCTTTCCATGAGCACCCAGTGGAAGCTGCCGGCGACCCTGCGGTACAGCTCGAGGAAGCTCTCGCGGTTGATGCCGTCCCGCTGCTCGTCCTCCTTCGGTATCTCGATGCCCGCCTTCTTTGCGAGCAGCTCCACGGCATCCCGCCAGGGGACCTTCTCGATCTCCATGATGAAGTCGAATATCGTGCCCCCCTTGTGGCACCCGAAACAATAGAACACACCCTTGTCGGGCGTGACGGTGAACGACGGCGATTTCTCCTGGTGGAAGGGGCACAACCCCCAGAACCTTCCACCCCGGCGCTGCAGCGCGACGGTCTCCCCTATCACCTCCGCGATGTCGAGGCGGTCGCGGATCTCCGAGAGCGTGCTTTCCGGTATTCTCATGCCCCTACGATTTTTTCAGGTAGAGGTACTTCGCCTCGTTGTGCTCGCTCAGGTCGCGAGAGAAGAAGTGCCTCCCCGCCTCCGCGTCCCGGAGGACGAAATAGAGATATCCGGTCCGGGCAGGATGGAACGCGGCCTCCAGCGCGATCCTTCCGGGATTGGAGATCGGCCCGGGAGGCAGTCCCGCCCACTTGTACGTATTGTACGGCGAGTTGATCTTCTCGTCCTCGAGAGTGATATACTCCGGGTGCGCTTTTTGCTGGATCTCCGTGATAATATATTCGAGAGTGGCGCACGATTCAAGCCCTCTGTTCAGCTTCAGGCGGTTGTAGAACACCGAGGCGATGAGAGGCGCCTCGTCATCCGCCCGGTACTCGCGCTCCACGATGGACGCCATGATGATCGTGTCGTGAACGGTTTTCCTGTCCATTCCCTTCCACTGCGGTTCGATCCTGCCCAGATTGTCGAAAAATGTCGATGCCATGAGCTCCGCCATTGCAGCCCCGGTGAAAGGCACTGGCACAAAGTACGTGTCGGGGAAGAGATGACCTTCCAGCGACTTCGACGTCACGCCGAACTTCGCCAGGAGCACAGGTGAACGCACCGCAGCGAGAAAATCCGCCGCGGGGCTGACACCCAGCGCTTCGAGGTGCCGGGCGATCTTCCCCGCGGTCCACCCCTCCGGAATGGTCACCTTCGCGAGCTTCTGCGATCCGTACACCAAGAGATCGTGAATCGCAAAGGTGCTGGACCGGGCGGGAATTCTGTAGTAGCCCGCCTTGAAGTCGCCCTGGGTTCCCCTGACCCGCGCGAGCACCTCCAGCAGCGGGGCGAAGCGGATGAACCCCTGCCTCTGCAGGTCCCTGCTGATCTCGGAGAGATTCTCACCCCGATCGATCGAAACGAGAGCATCCCTCGTTCCCGATCGGGCAGGGCTCGAGTTGAGAAATGCCAGGGCGATCGCCAGGACGGCGACCGCCCCAAGCAGAATTCCCAGGATGAGGAGAAGCTTCTTTCGGGGCGCCGTCATCCAGTGCGGCCTGCCCTTCCCTGCCTATTGTCGTTCAAGGATGAACTCGACTCTCCTGTTCTTCCACCTGTTGTCCAGGTCGGAGAAGGGAACAACTGGCGCGGCGGCGCCGATGCCTACGGTGGTGATGCGCCCGGCCTCGATCCCATGTGCGATCAGCGCATCGCGGATGGCGTCCGCCCGCTTCTTCGACAGGGGAAGAAGCTCCTGCTCCTGCTCGATCTTCGCCTTGGCCGGATTGTCAAAGTTCACCAGGTTCGCATGGCCCTCGACCTGGATCTTGTACTTCGAGTACTTCTTGAAGATCTCCGCGAGCCTCGCGAGAGTGCTGGCGTTCTTCGCCGCCTTGTCGGGATCCACATTCACGTAGTCCGCCGTATTCGCCTGGAATGTGATGCTGGGAATCCTCACTCTCAGCTTGTCTCCGTCCTTGAGCACGAGGATGTCGACCGGGATCGTCTTCTGGACCGTGGTCACATTGCCCAGCTCGTCCTTGATCGTGAAGGTCAACGGGTAGTCTTCCGCGGACTGCACGAGCTCGCCCGTGCTGGAGGTCCCGTTCCAGATGATCTTCTCAGTCGGGGCGCCCTTGCCGGCGAAGCTGGTGAACGGGTGCTGCTCGGGATCAAGGATCGTGATCTGCCAGCTGTCGATCGGAACCGGGTCGTCCACCTTCAGGTGGATGGTGAGCTCATCGTGGTACCCGGAATTGTCCGGGGCGAACGGAATTCCCTCTAGGGCGAGATCCACCTTCGGGGGTGTCACCGCCAGGCGGAACGGAGTCGTCTTCGCCGTTGCCACGTTGCCCTTGGCGTACTCGACTGTCAGGTTGGCCGTGTACAGCCCGTCCGGCGCGGTCTTGATTCCACCTTTGTCTTTGCCGTCCCATGTAAAAGAGGACGGAACTGGTGAAATCCCGCTGAACACCTGCTGCTCTCCCGCGGCCGCCTCGACCATGGAGAGTGACCAGGATTTCACGCCGTCCTTCAGCGTGAGAAGCGTGCTGAAGCTGATGGTGTCCTTGAACCCGTCCCCGTTCGGGGAGAAGCCGTTGGCTCCCACGGTCACGTACACCGGTGTGGGCCGCGTATCGACCTGGATGCCGCGGAGCTCCTTTGTGGTGGTGATCCCCGCCTTGGAGGTGGATTTCACGAAATAGCTGTAGTAGCCGTCCGGCATAAGGTTGCCGTTGTCGTCCTTGCCGTCCCACGCGAAGTTGGCCGCGGCCCCTTTCCAGAACCAGCCGCGAACCTTCTGTCCGGCAGACGACCGCATCTCCCCTTCCCACAAGTCTTCCGTGCTCGATGACTGCTTGATCGTCACCACCGGGAGCTTGCTGTCCGACGTGGGCGAGAAGAGCATTGCGTCGGCGGACACGTCGACCTGCGGCACGTGGTTGTCCACGAAGAAGGGCGTTGTCTCCGCTGTCGGCTTGCTCCCGTTCGAGTACGAGACCTGCAGGCTCGCGGTGTATTTGCCGTCGGCGACCCTCTTGCCGTTGTCGTCGATCCCGTCCCAGAGCGCCTCATCGGGTGCCTTTGCGCGTCCCGAGTAGGTGCGCACGGTCGCGCCGTCGGCGCCATGAACCTGGATCGAATAGGAATCAACGCCCGTCGTCACGGCGAGGAAAGGGATGATCCGCACCCGGGTCTTTGTCCCGTTTCCGAACGGCGAGAAGTAGACGAGGTCGGTCGAGATGCGGACAGGCTTCTTCTCCGTGTCGATTCGGAGGGCAATCGGCTTCGACGTGCCGGTGTTGCCCGCCTGGTCCGTCGCCGCAAGGGAGTAGGTGTACAGGCCGTCCGGAAGCACCCTGCCGTCATCGCCCCGGCCGTCCCATGCGAACTTGTCGTCCGCCCGGCCGCGCCACACCAGTGTCTTCACGTCCTTGCCGCTTTCGTCCTTGAAAGTGCCCGTCCAGAACAGCTCGGAGGACGTGTCCTGGTAGATTGCGACCGAGTTCCTTGCGCTGTCACCTGTCGGGGAAAAGACGTCGAACTCCGCCTTTGCCGCGGCAGTCGGCGCGGTGAGCTTGATCGTGACGACGGGAGATTCCGCTGATGGCTGATGGCCGTTGACGTAGACAATCGAGAGCATTCCCTTGTAGGGACCTTCGGGAAGCACGGTTCCCGCATTGTCCTTCCCGTCCCACACGATCGAACCGGGTATGCTCACCGTTCCAGAGAAGCTCCTTCGGGCCTGGCCCTGGGCGTCCTGGACGGCCACGGACCATTTCTCGATTCCTGTGGCCACCGGCACGTCTAATCCGAACGTGACGGTATCCCTGATCCCGTTGGGATTGAAATAGGAGAGGTCGATGGAGAGCTTCACCGGGGTGGGACGCGTGTCGACTATGATGTTGTCGATCTGCGCGTTCCCGACGTTGCCGGCACGGTCCGTGGCAGTGACGTGATAGCTGTACACGCCGTCCTGTGCGGCCGTTCCTCCGTCTTCCTTCCCGTCCCATTCGAAGCTTGGAGGGGTCGAGTTCTGCCAGGTATATGTCCTGACGACGTTGCCTTCGATGTCGCGAAATGTCCCCACCCAGGCGTCCTCGCTCGATCCTGTCTGCTGGATCGGAAGCGTGTCCTTGTTGCCGTCTCCGCCGGGAGAAAAAATGAGGTACGCCGCATTCGAAGTGACCGATGGCGGCGTGACTTTCACGACGACTGTTCCTTCCGGTGTCTTGCCGAGGTTGTTGTTATCGTCCCATGCCTCCATGTGGTAATGGTAGGTTCCGTCGGGTACGACGACGCCCTCGTCCGACATTCCGTCCCACCTGATCGTCGGCGGGATCGTGATGCCCGTCTTCAGGTACGTGAGGCGAGAGATGATGTTTTTGAAGTCCTTGTTTTCGGGCCGGTCTTCCTTGTTGAGGATCGTCCGCACCACCGCGCCCGAAGGATCGGTCACGATGAACCGATAGCCTTTGACGTAGCGCTTGTCAGTGATACTGAGGGGAAGAACCAGGTCATCCTGCACTCCGTCGAAGTTCGGAGAAATGTACTTCGTGCCAGCCGTATCCAATGTAATTGCCGGGGGAGTCACGTTTCTGACCCCGATGGGGACGTTGACCCCGAGGCCGAATCCCCAGACCCCGTCTTCCAGCGGGGCGGCCGCGACGGACGAGTTGAGCTCCGTCACATCCTGGCCGGCCGCCTTTGCGCCGATCCCGCTCAGCTTCAGAGTGATGCCGAACGAGATCGGAAAGGACCGGGACGGCTCGGCGCCGGAGGCCTGGCGCGCGTCGAAGGTGTACGCGGTGTTGAGGAAGAATATGTCCGCGACGGAGAAGGTCATTCCAAGCGCGAATCGGATGTCCTGGAAGGAGGGGAAGCTCAGATCCGGCGCGAACGAAAGCTGGAGGTCCTTCGCTTTCACGACCGTGAAAGAAGCCCCGACCGCCGGGGTGAACGCCGGCGGGATGCCGAGAGAACCAGAGGTCGACGTGTCCATGTATGCCTTGCCGATGTTCCTCACGGCTCCGCCCCAGCGGAAATCCTTGAGGAAACCGATGTCACCGACGAAATTGAGGAATCCGAGGTCCAGCCCCAGCCCCCAATCGCTCCCTATCTCCGCGCCGAGCCCGACTCCGATATAGAGGTCAGGGAACAGGTCCTTCGAAAACGAAAGATTCAGCCCTGCAAGAGGACCCCATTGCAGTCCCGAGACCGTGGGGCTGAACCCCGCCGTGGCAAATCTTCCGATCGCCGTGAAGACTCCCGCGCGGTTCGGCAGGGTGACGCCGAGGTTGACAATGTCTCCTCCTAGGACAAATCCGGGAGTAAGCTGGGTAAGCGCGATATAGGAAAGGTCGAAGGTGACGCGTTCCCTGCCCGCCGAGATTGCGGGATTGAGGATCGTGCCGGAAGGAGTTTCAAGGGTGGCTGTCCCTCCACCCCCGCCGAGGAACACTGGTGAGGCGAGGTCGAGAAAACCGTTTTCCGCGAAGGCGAAGGCCCCTCCTGCGAGGAGAAGAACAAGCATGACGGAAGCGATGCGACCTGCATTTCTCATTTTAACCTCCAACCCATCCCATCAAGATAGCCACGGCGCGTCAGCAATTCAATGCGCCCCGCCAAAGCGGCTCCCAAGTTTCTCCAATTCTTCAATTGTCAACCTCTCATAGAGGGCACGCTCGATCCTGCGGAGCAGGCCATCGAGCGGCTTGACAAGCTCCTTCTCCAGCGGCTTGAGGAAGACGTACAATTCCTCCTGCTCGCGCGCGTCGAGGACGACCTGGTTCACAGGATCAGCTCCAATCCCTCCTGCGCAGTGAGAATTTCCAGGCCGCGGGAACCCAGCTGCTCGCCGTGCCACTGCGCGCTGCGCCTGATGCCGAAGAGCTTCCGATCATCGTACCTCGGCTCGTGGTGAAAGAGCACCAGCGTTTTCACTTTCCATTCCACGGCAAGGTTCACCGCCATGGTGTACGATGTGTGACCGTAGTCGAATTTCGTGAAGGACTCTTCCAGGGTGTACTGCGAGTCCAGGATGAGGATGTCGGCTGCCTCGAAGAATGATCGGTTTTCCTCCCTCTGCTGGAACTCGCGGTCGGTGACCTCCGAATCCGTCGCAAAAATCACGCTCTTGCTGTTTTCTGTCATCTTGTACGCGAACGAACCGCCCGGATGGTTCATGCGCTTCCAGCGCACCTCCGCCCCGCCGATTCGTACGCTTTCACCCCGCAGGTAGACGAAGCGAAGAGTTGCCGGCATCGCGTCCATTGTCACGGGAAAATACGGTGGTTTCATCTGTTCCCGGATAATGCGTTCCACCGAGGGGAAGGGGCTGGCGAAGACGAGCAGGTTTCCTTTCACCCATGCCGGGCCGAAAAAGGGGATTCCCTGCAGGTGGTCCCAGTGGAAATGCGTGAAGAAAAGGGAGAACTCGCGCGTGGGATCGCGCTTCCTTTCCAGCGACACGCCGAGATCGCGAAGCCCCGTGCCGCCATCCAGGATGATGATATTTCCGTCATCGGTGCGTACTTCGAGGCATGTCGTGTTCCCGCCGACGGTGCCGAAAAGCGCGGGAGGCAGCCCGGCGAGGAAGAGCTCCCGCGTCCTGGTGCTGTCCAGGTCCGCCGGGCGGATCCGCTGGACCACGGCAGCGATCTTGCTGCGCACCTGGTCGGGAGAGAGGGGGGTGGGCAGGGAACCTCGCACGCCCCAGAACATCACTTTCATCTTTTCGCCCTATCCCTCAGCCTTCGAGAAAGCCTTCCTGCTTGCGCCGGGTGAGCCAGCCGTCAATTTCATCACGCGGGTGAACGCCCCCGTGCCCCATGCCGGGACAGTTCCTCGCATGATTCTCCCAATCCTCGCGCGAGGCGACACATGCGCTCCAGAAAGGGAAACTGCGACATTGCAGGGGCCGCGCCTCGTACTGAGAACATCCGTTGTTTTCCCATAAAATGCAATCGAGGTTCGGCTTTTCCCTGAGGCTGACCCGCCGGGCGACTCCGAGATCGATCATCCTGCAATATCGGCGCAGGAATTCCTCCTTTGTAACGTGCGTGGACTCCGCCAGCCTGGCGAGGTCAGCCGGGGAGAGAAACACGTAGCCCGGAGTGTAACGGCAGCACTTCGAGCACCTCGTGCATTCGAACCGGAGACCCGATTTGTAGAAGGCGTCCTGCATTCCGCGCGCCGCCTCTCAACGGCCATGTGAGAAAAGAAAAAGCCTTCTTCCATCGAAACAGAAGAAGGCTCGTGGGGAGAGAAGGATTCGAACCTTCGAAGGCTGAGCCAACAGATTTACAGTCTGCCCCCTTTGACC
>JBEKXR010000131.1:0-8836 GCA_049511935.1 Spirochaetia bacterium
GCCTTGAACCTGGGGGCCAGTGCTTCGAGATCCTCGATGGTCGTCGGGAGCGTGGTCACCCCTGCGTCCTGGAAAAGCTTCTTGTTGTAGTAGATCACCCACATGTCGGCGGAGACGGGAATGCCGTAGAGCTTGCCGCCCCAGATGTTGCTTTCCAGGGCGCCGGGCACGTAGCCGTACTTCGCGAAATCCGCCTTATTCAGGGCCATGACGAAGCCGCCATCCACCAGCGGCTTCAGCAGCGTGGAGAAGCTCCAGTATTTGAAGACATCGGGGAGCTGTTTGGCGGTGGCGTAGATCTTGATCTTCTGCTGATAGGGCTGGTCGGGATAGCTTTCGGTCACGATCTCGACGCCGGGGTTCGCCTGCTTGAACTCGGCGTTGATCTGTTCCACGACTGCGCCCCATGTGGTGGTGCGGTCGGGAAGATTGTCGCCCATTTTCAGCGTGGTCGACTGCGCCCAGAGGCCGCCGGCGACGCAGAGGGCGAGCAGAATGACGATGAGTTTCTTCATGGTTCCTCCTTCATGGATTGTGATACGAGAAGAGTATCTCACGCCCCCGCAGCGCCGTGAATGACGCGTATTCCGGTTGTTTGACGAATTATCCGATAAAGCGATGTTTCGGATGCTCTCCCCACGCCGTTTCATGCATCGGAGCCGCCCCCCTCCCGCGGCCAGGCGCGGGGACTTTTTCCCGTGAGCTTCTTGAAAACACGGCTGAAATGCTCCACGTTGGGGTAGCCGACGCGCTCCCCCACCTCGTAGATCCGCAGGCTCGTTGCAGCGAGCAGGCGTTTCGCCTCTTCGATGCGCAGCCGCGCCAGGTGCTCCGTCAGGGTTTCTCCGGTCTCCCGCGCGAACTCCCAGCTGAGGTGGTTCTTCGAGACTTCCGCCTTTCGGGCGATTTCCGCAAGGGAGAAACCGGGATCGGCATAGTGCTCGCGGATGAACCGTTTTGCCACGACAACGATTCTCGATTCCACGTCGCGCCCGTCGATGAGATCGCGATACGCGGTGGGAACCGCCGCGAGGCAGCCGCATGTTTTTCCCACCGCGAACCGGGTGCGCACGGACAGGTAGCGCTCCAGGTACTCTTTCGCGTCCGTGCAATAGCCCTGTGCCGCGTCCTCGGCGCCGGCAAGAATCACCACCGCATGGTCCGGCCGGACCGCCACGACCTCCCCCGATCCCCGCTTTGCAACCACCTGGCCGAGGGAACGCTCCACCATTGAAGAGAATCGCGCGAGCCCCTCCTCCCGATAGCGGGCCGCGACTTCCTCGAAGTCCCTGATCCAGAAGGCGCAGAGAGTCAGGGGGGGCTGGAGCGTCACGCCGAGACTCGCAAGGACATCGCCATAGCCTGCATCACCGGGTCCGGCAAGGAGATCACGCAGGGTCTGGGCTCGCAGGAACTCCACTTGTCTGCGGTCGATGATCGAAGAGGTGCGCTCCCTCGACTCTTCGATTCCCGCCGCGGTCTTTTTCAGTAGCGCCAGAAGCGATTCCCCTTCCATCTCCGTCTTCAGCACGTAATCCCTGGCCCCGAGGGTGAAGGCGGTGCGCACCAGGTGAAAGTCGTCGAATGCGGAGAGCACGATGACCGCGGGGGGAGCATCCCTGCGCCCGCCTTCACCCTCCGCGATCCTCCGCAGGCATTCGATGCCGTCCATGACCGGCATCGTGATGTCGAGAAGCACCATATCGATCTCGGGGTGCGCGGCGAGAACCGCGAGAGCTTCGCGGCCGTTGGAGGCCTCGAAGCGCAGCGAGAAGCCCTCCTCCTCCCAGCAGCGCAGGCTTGCGAGGGAAAGCCGCACGAACGGCTCATCGTCCACGAGGAGGACGCTATGCACCGGCTCCCTCCCTGCGCACGATCACGGGAAGATGAAAACGGACCAGCGTGTACTGTCCCGGCTCGCTCTCCACGGAAAGGCCGAAGGGATCGCCGAAGTTCAGCCGGATACGCTGCATGACATTCGCCAGCCCTATGCGGTGCATGCTGCCTTCACCGCCGGGGGAATCCAGAGTATGGGCGAACAGATCGGCAATCCGCGCCGGATCCATGCCGACGCCGTTGTCGCGCACCTCCAGGACCAGCCGCCTTCCCGCGCAGGCGATAAGCCCCGGCTCGGGCAGCGTCGGTTCGCCGAGCCCCGGTGCTTCCTCCACGCGCGCGCGCAGGAGGATGGCGCCCCGGCGCCCGCTGCCCGATATTCCATGAAGGATGCCGTTTTCGACGATGGGCTGAAGGATCATCTTCAGCACGAGGCACCCGCGGGTGCCCTCCTCCAGTCGGTACTCCACGTCGAAGCTCCCCCCGAAGCGCACCTTCATGATCCCGATGTAGCTTTCCAGGTTCCCCATCTCGTGCGCGAGATCCGTAAAAGGCCCGCTGCCGGCGTAGCTGTCGGCAAGAACGCGCATGAGCGCCTTGGTCATGTCCCCGATGGCATCCGCCTTTGCCGCCCCTGCCAGCAGGCGGATGGAGTTCAGAGTGTTGGAAACGAAGTGGGGGTTGATCTGAAAGCGCAGCGCCTCCCTTTCCGCCTTCATGCGCTGGCGATTGCGTTCCTCCTTCTCCAGCGTCAGCGAGCGGATCTGGTCCATCATGCGGTTGAAGCTCATGGTGAGATCGGCCAGCTCCGCGATCCCGGCGGTGGGGACACGCACCGCGTAGTCGCCCAGCCCCGCCTGATGCATGCTGCCCACGACGGCGCGTATGGGATGCGCGATCCTCGCGGTGAAAATCCCCGCGTACAGGAAGAACAGCACGGTCAGCAGCCCGAGGGCGGGGTACATGTACCATTGGTAGGAGGTGATCCGTCCCGTGATCGCAGACCGATCTGCCAGGAGCACAATCGTCCATCCGGTGGATTCCATGCGCAGAGAGCTGGCCAGCCATGATCGTCCCCCCATCGTGACCTGGCGAAAAGAGGCGCTGTCGGCCTCCGATGGGAGCAGGGGCGGCACCAGCGCGGCGGTGTGATTTTCCGCGGCTGAGGCGGGCAGGCTGGAGAGAAGTATACGGCCGTCGCGGCCGTAGATCACGACATCACTGGCCGTTTCCGACTCGGACCGGGACATAAGCCTGTCGAAATAAGGCACGCGGAACATTACCAGGATCGCATCGAGGCCGGTGTCGTACTCCTCCGGCGGTGGGCACACCGCCACGGAGAGCATGAACTTTTCCCCGATGTTTCCCGCCACCCCGGTCAGGCTGTCCAGGAGGTACACCTTTCCCGGGTCGGCCTTCGCTTCTGCGTATACCGATCGGTCGATGCCCCCGACAGCCCTGATGTTCGGATAGTTGCTGTAATAGTAGACACCGCCGCGGCGCATATAGAGGATCACTGCGCCGACGCGATTGGAGTACGTGAAGAAGCTCACCAGCTTGTCGTCCAGCCTCGTCGAGATGAGGAGCCGTTCCCCGCTCCCCGCCGCTTGCGCATAGCGATCGGCGAGAGCGCGCAGCTCGGGGTCGTGGTACAGGGCCGAAACAAGGATGGAAACCTCATCCGCCTCGCCGCGGATGCTCTGCGCCACCTGGGTGATCACCGCCTCCGTCTGGCGGGAGACCGTGGAAAACAGGGCGGCGAGGTACAGCCGCGAAAGCACGACCGAAACCAGGAGCCCCGGCAGGAAGACGAGAAGGATGAAGGCGAGGTTGAACTGCCGCCGTATCGAGACCACGCGGCCACTATACCACGGATTCGGAAGCGCTCACGCCCCTTCGCCTTCTCGGGCAGACCCCCGGTATTTCCTGAGCCGACGAGGACTGGGTGATTGACTTCCGCGTTCCTTGTGTGAGAATGAAGTCATCAGATTCGCTGGGAGCCGATGAAAAGAATCATGCAATGTGCTCTTACAGCTTCAGGGCTGGCGATCGTGCTTGGAGGGTGCGCCGCGCTGCACGCATCGCCGGCAGGAGATCCCCGGCTGAACAGCCTCGATGTTCAGGCAACGGCGGGAGGCATTGGCTCTCTCAGCCCTGCTTTCTCAGAGACCGCTTTCGACTACACGCTTCAAGTCCAGAGCGATATCAATGAGGTCGCGGTTGTCCTCGGAACCAGGCACGGCTCCGCGTTCAACATGAACCTCAATGGCGATTCGGTCACTTCCGGAGTGCCTCACGTGGTCAAGCTCGCAGTTGGAGACAATCCGGTGAGGGTGGAAGTCAAGGATCGGACCAACATGCGTGCGGTGTACACGGTCACCATCACGCGCGAGGACATCAGGCCTGTCGTGGACAGTTTCAAAAAAATGACCTTTCACGATCCCGCGACAGGTGTCACAATGGGCTATCGGCTTTTTGTGCCCGAGGGCTACGACTCCACGAGGAGCTACCCGCTGGTTCTCTTCCTTCACGGCGCCGGAGAATCCGGGAGCGACAACGAGCATCAGCTGACGGCAAACCAGGGCGCGACAATATGGGCAAAGCCGCGAGAGCAGGCCAGGCACCCCTGTTTCGTGCTGGCACCCCAGAACCCGAAAGATCCCGAGGCGACTTCGCCGGAAGATTTCGGGAGGAGGGGATGGACGACGCTCCTGCGAAGGGGCTTCGCGGATCCATTCAAATCAGAGCCGGCACTGGAGACGGCGTTCCGCGTCCTGCAGCAGGTCATGGCCGATTACCGCATCGACAGGAAGCGGGTGTACGCGACCGGTCTTTCCATGGGCTGCTTCGGCGTTTTTGCGATGAACGTCGACCATCCCGACGCATTCGCCGCGGTCGTGGGAATCTGTGGAGGGCTCGACCCCGCGAAGGCGGCCGCGCTCGCGGACAAACCTGTCTGGGTGTTCCACGCCGCGCAAGATCCGATCGTGGATGTCCGGTTCTCGCGGGAGACGGTAAAGGCCCTGAGGGAGGCCGGCGGAAAGCCGCGGTATACGGAGTACGGCAGGGAAGTCTATTTCGCACCGGCCGCCCATTGGTCCTGGGTGCCCGCCTATGCGAGCAGCGAAATGAAGGATTGGCTCTTCGCGCAGTCAAGATTTGATGTGTCCATGCGAAGCCGTGGTCAACGCCCGGGGCACCGGAGAGTCGGGCGGGGAGGACTGGTTCGCCGGCCGCGGCTAAGTTTCACCGCGCGTGCGCCGAGCGTCGATGTCATCGGGATAGGAGAGGGCTTCGCGTCCGCGCTCGCCCGTCCTCACGCGAACGACGTCCTCGACCGGATAGATGAAGACGATCCCATCACCCTCCTTCCCCGTGCGCGCCGCCTGCATGATCGCCTCCACCGTCCGTTCGACATTGCGCTCGCTGAGAATGATGTTGAGCTGGATTTTCGGCAGCATGTCCTTGTGCAGGTAGGTGTATCTCCAGGAATGCTCCTGGCTGCCCAGGCGCCCGTGGCCCCTGATCTCAAAGACGTTCATGCCGACGATCCCGATCTTCGAAAGGGCCTCGCGTACCGTGTCCAGCGCCTCTTCCCTGATAATGGCCTCGATCTTGCGAAACACCACGCCCTCCTCTTCTGGCCTCGACTATTTGCCTCGGATGACCATGCACCATACGCTATCCGTCTCGAAAGGGTCCATGGCTCCTTTCCGTGAACGTGGTAGAATGGGTCTGAGGATTGAAAATGCTAACGGGCGAAGGACCGTGGAGATCAGGATCTCGTCGAAAGATCAGCCGAATGCATGATGAGGATGACGAGAAGGACGAGCCGGTGAATCTGACCGCGTTCCTGGATCAAGTCGCCGCGCGGATCGAAGCTGACGACAGAAAAATCAGGGAGAAAAAGCCGGCCCTGCTGCCGACCAGGACGAATGGAATCCAGGACACACCCTGGCTCGTAGAGCTACCCGATGTCCGACAACGCCCGGGCGAAGGCTTCCGAAGGTATTTCGTGAGCAAGCCTTTCAGACTGTGGGTTTGGTATTTGGAAGACAGGAAGTCACTGACGGGCTTTCAGCTTCTCTGGGGTGACGTTGATGATGAAAAGGCGATTACATGGACAGCAGATAACACGAAGTTGACGCAGGTAGTGAGCGACGATGCGGGAACAATTCGTCCGAGCACAATCTATGTCTTTCAGAGGTACGCCGAGAAGATTGACCAGGAGTTGATCGGCTTCGTGGTCGAGAAAATAATGGAGAAGGCAGGGATCACAGAAGGGATGATGGATGCTGTCAAAAGGGAATACCGGGAGAGGAGATCCAGACGAAGCTGACAAGATTGCTTTTATGTGATATTTTTGAGATAATAGAGACTTGATTGGATATGTCATGGGCTGCAAGGCGCTATCGCATGTCTTCCTCTTTCTCAGTCGGGTGCTGCTTCAGAGCGGGCGGGTAAAATTCAACAAGTCAGCCTGCGCCTCACTGCCACGGGCGTGCTTCGCCCTGGCGGCAGTGCTCGCCTTCATGCCGCTTGCACCGTGCGGCGCCGATGGGCTCGCGCATCGACAGCCGACCGTGCTGGTGCTCGTCTATTCCTCCAGCCAGAGCGACAACGAAGCGCTCAGCACCTTGATCGCCGACTCCTTCAAGATGGAGCTCGAATCCCAGGGGATACGCACCCTATCCGCCGCCGAACGCGCGGCGGACGATCGCGCGGTCGCCGCGCTGGCGACGAAAAATCGCGCGGACTTCGCCCTCTGGGGTACCTATGTCCAGGTAGGATCGGAAGTCCAGATCAACGCCCGTTGGATCGATCCCGAGAAGATGGCCGCGGCGGCGTATGCATCGCGGACCGGAGCGCTCAATTTCTCATTCGATGCGGTCGTCTCGAGCCTCGTCGATGAGATCATCGAGAGTCAAAAGCAGCGGATCGACAATCTGCCCCCGGCGCCGGCGGAGAGGACACCTCCTCCTCCCAACCCTGCACAGAAGCCGGCCGAGCCGGAGAGGCGCCCGAGGATTCCGCCGTTCGCTTTTTCCCTGGGATCGGCGCCCTTCATCGCGACCTTTTCGGCCCTGAACTACTTCCCCGTGGGCCTCAGCGTCTCCCTTGCCGGCCATTATCAGATACGGGCCCCCGGCGGCCTGTTCGGGTTCGGACTGGCCTCGGGCCTCAGCGGTTTCCACGGGAGAGGCGCATATGCCGAGGCTGACTTCTATGTTGTCCCGATCGGGATCGATGTCCTCTACGGCACCCGGACCGGGTCTGCGGTTGATTTCTTTGCGCACCTGGCCGGCGGCCCCGCCATTTTCGCTGCGACACTGACATCAGGAGAATCCCTGGCGGAAGTGATACCTTATGTGACAGGCGGCGTGGGAATCACACTGTCGTTGTTCGACAGCTTGGGGATTTCCCTCGAGGGGGGCTATACGTGCTTCTTCGAGCCCGCCGACCCGATCATGGGTTTCACCCCGTCGCTTTCGGTTCTTGTCAGGCTTTGAAAGGAATGAGTGTGCGTGGCCCTTCGGGCAGATGGAGCATCTCACAACGATATGCCGGCGCTCTGGCGGAGTTGATATTCGCGTGCGTGCTGCTGGCGGGCTGTAATATCTTCTCCATGGCCGGCATTCTCGACAACCCTCCCTCGGGCCCGGGCGGCGCGTCTTCGACGCTGAACCTGCTGCCTGCCGCAGCGAATATCCTTGTCTCCCAGCAGCAAAAGTTCACAGCAACGGGAGGGGCCGGCGGGTACTCCTATTCGGTAGAAGCAGGGGGAGTCGGCGGCACCATCATCAACTCGACGGGCCTTTACACGGCTCCCGCGATCCCCGGAACAGACACGATTCTCGTCACGGATTCGGCAGGCGACACCTGCGAGTCCACGGCCATGGTGACCGCATCGGTCCCCCTCACCATCACACCGGCCACGATCTCCCTCGGCGCGGGCGGCACGGTCGCCTTCACGGCGAGCGGGGGAACACTGCCCTATACCTACTCCGTCACTGCGGGTACAGGCACAATAAACCCCGGCACCGGCTTCTTCACCGCGCCTCCCATTGCCGAGAGCGACACGGTGCGGGTCACCGATGGCGCGCTCAATACGGCGGTCGCGAGCGTCACTGTGACGAATCCGCCCGCGCTGCAGATCAGCCCCACGACAGCCACCCTGAATACTGGCGCCAACTGCACCTTCACGGCATCCGGCGGCGTTCCTCCGTATGTCTTCTCCGTCACCTCGGGAACCGGAACGATTGTCCCGGCGACAGGTCTGTTCACCGCCCCGGGCATTGCGGAAATCGACACGGTAAAAGTAACTGACGCCGGCGCGCGAACAGCCTCTGCAACTCCTGTCACCATCGTCCTGCCCGGCGGTCCCCTCACGATCAGCCCCGGGCCTACCTCCTCCGTCGATGCCGGACAAATGTTGACCTTCACGGCATCGGGCGGCACGCCGCCTTACACTTTCTCCGTTTTCGCCGGTGGCGGCAGCATCATCCCTGTGACGGGCGTCTATACAGCCCCTCTGTCCGCCGGCACTGCGACCGTTCGCGTCACCGATTCGGCCTCTGCCACCTCGGACTCTTTGGTTACCATCAATCCTCCGGCTCCGCTGCAGATCTCCCCCACCTCCCTCTACCTGGTGACTGGGGGTCAGACAGCTTTCTCCGCCACGGGCGGCATACCGCCGTACAGCTACTCCGTTCTGACGGGCGGGGCTGGCGGTACGGTCAACTCGGTATCTGGCTTGTACACTGCGCCCGCGGTGGCGGGTTCGGATACCGTGCGTGTGACGGACGCGGCATCACACACGAGCGATGCCCCGGTGACTGTCTACTTCCCCCTGACGATCGTGCCGACCGACGCAACGGTTCAGGTGAACCAGACGTACTCCTTCGACGCGTCGGGCGGCGTGCCCGGGACGGGATACGTGTACTCGCAGGTATCGGGAGTCGGCACGACGGACCCGGACGGCACCTATCATTCGGGCGGC
>JBEKXR010000132.1:0-8831 GCA_049511935.1 Spirochaetia bacterium
GCTTCCCTTTCTCCTGCTCGAGCTCAACGGGCGCCGCGAGGAACTCGAACTTCACTCCCTCGCGCTCCGCCTCCTCCACCTCTTCCCTGTAGGCGGGCATCTCCGCCCGGGTCCTCCGGTAGGCCACGGTCACGGACCCTGCGCCCAGTCGAAGGGCGGTTCGCGCCGCATCGATCGCGGCGTTTCCGCCGCCGACAACCAGGACGTTCTTTCCTACGGGGACCTTGCCGGTGAGGTTGTACTGCCTGAGGAAGTCGATGGCCTCGGTCACACCCGGAGCCTCCTCGCCCTGCATGCCCAGGCCCGCACCCATTGGCGCACCGACGGCGAGGAACACTGCCTCGTATCCCATCTCCTTCATGCTGGTCAGGGTGAAATCCCTGCCCAGGACCTTATTCGTCCTGATCTGCACGCCGAGCTTCTCGATCATGCCGATCTCCCGGCGAAGGATGTCGCGCGGCAGGCGGTAGGCCGGGATCGCCTGCACGAGCATGCCGCCGGGCTCCGAGGCCGCTTCGAAGATGGTCGGCCGGTAGCCCAGCCGGGCCAGGAAATATGCGCAGGAAAGACCCGCGGGGCCCGCGCCCACGACGGCCACCTTCCTCTTCGCGTTCGCCCCGTCCTTGATCATCTCGGGCAGGTTGAACTCCTTTTCCTGTTCGACCATGTAGCGCTTCAGGGACCTGATGGAAAGCGGATCGTCCAGCGTGGACCGACGGCACTTGCTCTCGCAGGGATGGAAGCACACGCGGGAGCAGATGGCCGCAAGCGGGTTTCTCTCCCTGTGCAGCGCGAGCGCCTCGTCGAATCGCTTCTCGCCGATCAGGCTCACGAAGCCCGGCACGTCCACCCCCGCGGGGCACGCGTTCTGGCACGGGGCGCGCACCAGCTCGGGGCACACGCCGGCCCGGCATTTGTGGTCCCTGATATGCTCGACGAACTCCTCCCGGAAATGGCGGATGGCCGAGAGAACCGGGTTCGGAGCGGTCTGGCCCAGCCCGCAGAGCGCCGTGTCCTTGATCGTGGACCCCAGGTCCACCAGGCGCTCGATGTCCCCCTCCTGTCCCCTGCCCTCGCAGATGCGGTCCAGGATCTCCAGCATCCGCCGGGTGCCCACCCGGCAGGGCGTACACTTGCCGCAGGATTCGTCCTGCACGAACTCCAGGAAAAACCGGGAGATGTCCACCATGCAGGTGTCCTCGTCCATGACGATCAGACCGCCCGATCCCATGATCGCGCCCAGCTCGACGAGGGATTCGTAGTCCACGGGCACGTTGAGGTGATGCCGCGGGATGCAGCCTCCCGAGGGTCCCCCGATCTGCGCGGCCTTGAAGGTCTTGCCTTCCCGCATGCCGCCGCCGATGTCGAAGACGAGCTCTCCGAGCTGCATGCCGATGGGGATCTCCACCAGGCCCGTGTTCTTCACCGCGCCGGCCAGGGCGAAGACCTTGGTGCCCTTGCTCTTCGCCGTTCCCATGGATGCATACCACGATGCGCCCTTCAGGATGATCGAGGGGATCGCGGCGTACGTTTCCACGTTGTTGAGGAGGCTGGGTTTGTTCCAGAGACCCTTGAACGCGGGGAAGGGGGGCCGCGGCCGAGGCTCGCCCCGGTTTCCTTCTATAGAAGTCATCAGCGCAGTCTCTTCACCGCAGACGAATGCGCCCGATCCCATCCTGATCTCGAGGTCGAAGGAGTGGGTCGAGCCCATGATGTTCTTTCCCAGCAGGCCTCGCTCCCGCGCGTGCTCGATCGCCCGGGTGAGCCGCTCCACCGCGAGCGGATACTCTGCTCGCACGTACACGTAACCCTGGGAGGAGCCGATCGCGTAGCCGGCGATGGTCATGGCCTCGATGAGACTGTGAGGGTCTCCCTCCAGGACGCTCCTGTCCATGAACGCGCCCGGGTCTCCCTCGTCGGCGTTGCAGATGGTGAACTTCTCGGTGCCATGCGCCTCGCGACACAGCCACCACTTTATGCCGGTGGAGAAACCCGCCCCGCCCCTGCCGCGGAGACCGGACATCTTCACCTCCTCGATCACCTGCGGGGGTGACATCTCGGTGAGCACCTTCGCCAGGGCCATGTAACCGTCCCGGGCGATGTACTCCTCGATCTTCAGCGGGTCGATGAGCCCGCAGTTCCGGAGCACGATCTTCACCTGCTTGCGGAAGAAGGGGATCTCCCGCAGGCCCAGCGCCTCCATGCTCCCCGGGCGCTTCTCATAGGCGAGGTCTTTCACCACCCGGCCCTTCAGCAGGTGCTCCTCCGCGATGCGCTCCGCATCCGCGGGCTTGAGGTTCTGGTAGAGGATCCCATCGGGATGGACCACGGCCACGGGGCCCGCCGCGCACGGGCCCAGGCAGCCGGTCTCGAAGACCTGCACCTCGCCATCCAGCCCGCGCTCCTGGATTGCGGCCCGCATGGCCGCGCTCAGCTCCAGGGCGCCGGAGGCCACGCAGCCGCCGCCCGTGCAGATCAGCACATTGCATCTCGATCGGCTCATGTCGTGTCTCCCTTCATGATGTACTGCTCGACGGGCTCACCCGTGCGGAGATGGCGCTCCACGAGCTCGCGCACCTTCGCGCGCGTGAGGTTCACGTAGAGGAAGTTCTCTCCTGCCTTGTCGGTGTAGGTGAGCATGGGCTCCTTGTTGCACAGTCCGATGCATCCGGACTGCCGGACGGTGACGGTCTGCACCGCGTTTTTGTCCAGCTCGGCAACGAGCTCCGCGACAATGTCGCGCGCGCCCGCGGCGATTCCGCAGGTTCCCACGTGCACGACGACCTGCGCTTCCTTCGGGCCGCCACGCAGATCGACCTGGCTGCGCGCCTGGTCGCGGAGCTTCAGGAGGTCCTGGGGACTGCTGATTCTTTCGCTCATCACGCTCCCACCCTTTCTCTGCGGCCCGCGCCCTTCCGGGAGTCGGCCTGCGCCTTTTTCAGCGTCTTCTTCGTGACCGTTTTTTTCGATGCGGCGCTTCCGTCGCGGTACGCGAAGAACAGCTCGCGCAGCTTCATCGGCTTCACCCGCTGGTGCACGTCCTCGTCGATCATGATCGTGGGTGCAAGGCCGCAGGCGCCGAAGCACCTGCCTACCTCAAGGGTGAACAGTCCGTCGCTCGTGGTGCCTCCCACGTCGATTCCCAGCTCCTGCCGGCAGCCCTCCAGCACCTGCTTTCCGCCGCGCACGTAGCAGGCAGTGCCCAGGCACACCCGCACCAGGTGCTTTCCCCGGGGCACGGTGGAGAAGAAGGAGTAGAAGCCCACGATTCCCGCCACCTCGCTGTAGGACTTGCCCAGACGGAGCGCCACGCGCTTCATCACGCTCTGCGGCAGGTAGCCGTAGATGCCCTGGGCGATCTGCAGCACGGGAATGAGGGCCCCCGGCCTGCCCTGGTACTCCGTGAGAACCTCGTCGAGCCTCTCCATCAGCTCTGACTCGGTCGCCTGCTCGCCACCGTACCCAGTGGATTTGTCTGCGCACGCGCAGGCGGACTGTAATGCCTCGTTCATGCCGTTCTCCCTTCCTCTGGTTTACTCACACACGTGGAGGGCGGTGAGCCCCTCCGCGATTCGTTCCCTCACGCGCCGCGCCACGGCGATCTCGCTGCGGTCGCCCACGGGCAGCCCGCGCATGATGTCCGCCGTGCTCACGCGCCATTCCCGGCAGCCCACGCGCAGCCGGGAGCGCAGCTCCACCCCGGGGCTCGTGCACACCACGGAGGCCAGGGTTGCCGCCAGGTCCCCCAGCGGGCTCCTGTCCACGTGGGAAATCGGCATCGTGGCGCGCACAGCGAGCCCTCCCAGGCAGGACCTTTCCAGGCGGAAGGATCCCCCGGCCTGCTCGGTGCGGAACTTCATCAGGCTCAGCCCCAGCCCCGTCTTCTTCCCTTCCTTGGTCGTGAAGAAAGGGTCGGCGGCGATGTCCGCCGGCACGGGCAGACCGGGGCCGTTGTCTTCCACCGCGATACAAAGCAGGTCCCGGTCCGGTTCCTCTTCCACGGCAAGGGCGATGACCGTCGCGCCGGCACGGATCGCATTCTCGATGAGGTCCAGGATGTGGAGGCTAATCTCACGCAATCGCGCACCTCCGGCCATCGACCATCCCCAGCGCCTTCGCGATCTCGTCGAACGAGGGCGCCGACACCTCCAGCATCGTGGACCCGGTTCCCATGTCCTCCAGGAAGTGACAGTCGGACGAGCTCACCAGGGGCAGCCCGTGCGCGGCCACCGCGAGTCCGCCGTACCGATGGATGAGTTCGACGGTTTCCGAAAGCGTGAACCGGCTCTCCGCACCGCTTCCCGCACGATGGCGGGCGGGGTCATTTCGCGCGACGCGCAGGGCGAGAGCACCGTGTGGACGTGCATGTCCGCGGCCAGCCGGTTCATTCACTTTCCGCCTGTCCCCTTCCCCTCAGCCCCAGCGCGTAGAGCCTCCCGGCCAGCTCGAAGGTCGATTCATTCGTCGCCAGCAGGGGAATGCCTTCCTGCACCGCCTTCAGACGGACCAGCTCCTCGGGCCGCATCCCCTGGGTGAAGACCACCGCGGCGAGCCCTGCGTGCAGGGCGACGGCGATCACGTTCATGTGCACCTGGATCGTGAGAAGAATCCCGCCGGAGGGCGCGTTTGCAAGCACGTCGCTCAGGAGATCCGACGCGTGCCCTTTCGTGACATCGGCGCCGCCGTTGACGGAGAGCTCGCGGGTGAGCACCTCGAGGCCAAGAGCTGAAACGATATGTCCAAGGGTCATCGGGATTCCTCCATGGAAGATCGAACGAAGGGGCAGCCCGCCGTCTCCGCCCTGCCCATGACGACGTCACGAGGAGCGTGTCGGGGGACGCGTTGGCAATCAGGCTGCTCATCGTGTCAGCCGCGTGAATGCTTTTCACCGCCGGGCAGCGCTCCCCCGCGGGTGGAAAGAGTCGGGCGTTGATCTTCAAGGCAAGCTCGTTCAGGTTCATCCTCTGGCCATGGAGTGGTGCGCAGGCACCTCTCTGATATTTTAGTTGCAATACCTGTGCCAATCGTGAATTTTTTCTCGATGCAAACTAGTTTTTGCCATCATCGCAATTTTGCTTGGACATCACCTATCATTTTGCCAGACAGGTAATTAGAATCAGGTATGAGTTAGGCGATGAGCACAAGGTCGGCTGGAATGCTGCGCGTGACGCCCAGGGGAGCCCCTATGACAGATGTTCTGTGCACAGATCTCCCATGTGCAGACTGTGCACACCGGAGCCTTTTCGTCGCGTGTTGCGCGAAACCTCGATCGGAGATATTCTTGCGCGAATCCAAAAGAGGGACCATAATGAAAAATCCTGATGACATCTATCGCCGGTTGCAGCGTCATCTTGACCGCATGTCGATCGCGTTCCCTGCCACAAGAACAGGGGTGGAGCTTCGCCTGCTGAAGCATCTTTTCAGTCCGGTGGAAGCGAAAATCGCCCTTGCGATGAGTTCACGGCCTGAGCCCGTAGAAAAAATACGCAGGCGGTTGAAAGGCATCCCCATCACCCCTGAAGCGCTCCGCGCGGCGCTCGACACAATGGCGAGAAAGGGGGCGATCGTGGGAGGCCGCGGCACCCGAGGAGGGAAACCCGTTCCCGCATTCGGGATGACTCCGCTTGTCGTCGGAATGTTCGAGCTTCAGGTGGATCGCCTGACGAAGGAATTTGTAGAAGACATTCACGCGTACCAGGATGAGGCATTTTCAAACCCGATCCTCACGAGAAAAACATCGCAGATGCGGACCGTCCCGATCAATGCCAGGGTAGGCGAACCAGGCGCGGTCGGTCGGTATGACGACATCCGCGGGCATATCCGTGAAACGAACGGGCCCTTCGGTGTCATGAACTGCATCTGCCGGCAGGCGCAGAACCTGCTCGGTCATACCTGCACGAGCAGTGAGACAAATGAAACCTGTCTCAGCATCGGGCGCTCGGCGGTGTACCTGCAGAGGCTGGGTCGCGGCAGCGAAATGCCGCGGGCACCTTCTCGATCGCGATCGCGGCTCCTTCAGCGATCGAGCCTTGCTCACGCAGTCGAAGTAGCACTGGATCCATTCCTGCTGGAAGTCGTTGAGCTCGCCGACGAGGCCCGGCGCCTGAGCCCGATCCATGATACATGATCCCGTGCGCGGTTGAGAGCGCGGCCCGCCCGGTTCAGTTCCTGATCCCCGGGTCGAGGCCGGTGACGAGCTCGATGAACGCCTCGTCCAGGTGCCGCCGCACCGCGCGGGCCATCCGCTCTCCGAAGTTGTCGGTCGTGCGACGAAGCACTTCGGCCTCCCAGGCGTCCAGGGGCGCCTTCAGGGCCCGGGTGAGACGGCTCATGCGGTGAATGTGTCGGAAGAACTCCTCGTCTGCCATGCTGGTCTGCTGCGGTAGTTCCCATGTCGGATGCGGACCCCCATAAAGTTGAATCCTTGATTGCTGCCGGCGGCGGTGCTACTGTAGGGCAGAAACGTGCAAGGGGAACCAGATGGAGTTGGAAGCAAACGGAAAGGAAGCGGTGCGAGAGGCGCGCGAGGCGCAGAAAGCGTGGGTCGAGACCCCGCTCTTCCGCAAGGACTGACCCGCTCACTCGGAGGTCCGGTGTGACACGTGCGACGTCCTCGATCCTCTTCCGCACGGCCCTCGCCTACCTCGTCATCACTGTCCTCAACATCACCGTTTTCGTCCTGCTGGTCTTCGAGAACCAGATCGATCTCATTTCCCAGAACGCCGTCCTCTCCAGTCTGAACGCGGGAACTGCGATAAAATACTCCCTGGATGCATTTGCCGCAGACCGCAAACCCCTCGACGCCGCCGCCTTCCAGAGGATCTCGGACATGGCGATGAAGGCCGGGGTCCTTCGCACCACCGTGTTCGGCGAGGATGGCAAGGTCCTCTTCCGCTCGGGGCCCGCGCCGGACCCGGAGGCGCCCGCCGCCGACACGGCCACGCCGGATGAGTTCACCGCCATCAACGCAGCGATCCTGAAACGCGATTTCGAGGCGAAGCTCTTCTCCCACTCCATCGACATGCCCGGCAGGACGGTGGAGCTCTATCTCCCTTTCGCGTACGCAGGAGACCGGACCGCGGTGGCCGAGGTCACGATGCCGATGCAGGACATTGCCCGACAGCTGGGCTACCTGTACCGGCAGTGCGCCATCATCGCCCTTCTTATCCTCGCGCTCCACTCGGCCTTCGTCCTCATCGTCACCCGGGTGCTGATCCGGCCCCTCCGCAGCCTCCTCACTGCGACGGAGAAAATGTCCCGGGGAATCCTGGAGGTGAGCGTGCCCGTGCTGCGCGAGGACGAGATCGGACAGCTCGCGCGCGCCTTCAACGAGATGAGCGTGGCCCTCCAGAGGATGCGCCAGGAGGCACGGGAATCCAATCCCCTCACGGGGCTGCCGGGGAACCTCACGATCGCCCGGCGCATCGACGAGCGGCTGCAGTCGGGCGCGGCGATCGCCGTGCTGTACTGCGACCTGGACAATTTCAAGGCATTCAACGATGCGTACGGTTTTTCAAAGGGAGACGAGGCGATCCTCTACACCCGTGACTGCCTCCGCAAGTCGTTCGACGAGCTCGACATCCGGGACGGGTTCATCGGCCATGAAGGGGGCGACGACTTCATCGCCATCACCGGCTTCGACACCTGGGAGCCGTGCGTGCGGCGTTTCATGGGGCTCTTCGACGGCGGGATCTCGCTCCTGTACTCCGAGGCCGATCGTGCCAACGGCTTCCTGGAATCCGTGGATCGCAAGGGCAGGCATCAGCGGTTCCCCCTGATGACCGTGTCCGTGGCGGTCGTCACGAACCAGTGGCGCTCATACACCCGGCACGAGGAGATCGCCGGGACCGCGGCGGAGCTGAAAAAGCTCGCCAAGAAAGCGGAGGGCACCAGCGGCTCGCGATTTGCGATCGACCGCCGCAAGGATGCCGGGGAAACGCTGCCGGCGGAAGTCTCGGGGAAGCAGGAGTAGAGAATGCAGCGAGCAATCCGTGCCCTGCCCATCCTGCTCTTCCTCCTTTTCGCGTTCCTCTTCAACACGAACCTCCTGACCGTGCGCGTTTCCGAGCTGAACTACCTCCTGGAGGACGCATCGGGTACCCAGGAGGTACTCGACAACTCGGCGATCCTGGGGAGATTCGAGCTGCTGAAACGGCGGCTGGAGCAGGGTGAGAGCCGGGTGGAGAACTACGAGCTGGAGGCACGGATCCAGGCACTCACCGCGCCCCGGAGGCCTCTTGCCTCCGATGTTCCGGCGGCCATCGCTCCGCTGGTCAGGCCCCTTCGCGCCTTCCTGAACGGATTGCGCTACATGCTCGGCAAGGGTGCGATCCATCCTGAGTCGGAAGACGCCACGCTCGGCGCCCTGGAGGTCGCCTACCTGCGCGAGCGCAGCCGCAGCTACCGGCAGGCGCTCGGCATATACCTTCGCGTGCTTCCCGAGGTTCCTCTCGGGTCGGATCTCCGCGCGACGGCCCTGCTGCACGTCGCTTTCTGTGATTCGATGCTGAACAGCCTTGGCAATGCGCGCATGATTCTCACCGACGTCATAGCGGAGAATCCCGGCAAAGAGCAGAGCGCGGTCGCCTGGAAGCTGCTGGATTTCCTGGACCTCCTGGAGCAGAAACGAAGCGCCGCCGTCCCGCGGAAGCTCTCGGACCTGGACAAGGCAGAGGAGGCATACCTGCTCGTCGACTATTCGACCTCCATCTCCCTGCTGACGGGGTTCATCGTCAGGCACAAAGATGATCCGCGTCTCGCCGAAGCCTTGTATTTCAGGGGCCGGTCCCACGAGGAGCTGGGCGAGCTGCCGCCGGCGATAGAGGATTACC
>JBEKXR010000133.1:0-8826 GCA_049511935.1 Spirochaetia bacterium
CCGGCCTCCCGCGCTTCCGTGATGAGCTGAAGGCAGCCGGCGAATCCCAGGGAGCGCATGACGCTGTCCGCATCGCTCCTGAGGACCAGGATCTCGACCTTTTTCATGGGCTCCGTGAACAGCATCAGCGGACCCCCACGATATTCAGGATGTCCTGTTCGGGGACCGAGAGGTGGAGGGCTTCCACGGCGATGCCGAGGAGGCTCGCCTCGTACTCCTTGAGCTTGAAATACGCCACGAGCGGCCCGAGGGTGAAGGGGTTCTGGTGAAAGGCCTGATGTGCGCGGGCGTACAGGGCCTGCGACGCCTTCTGCTCGGCACGCATCGGGTCGGGAGCCAGGAAGGAATCGCCGAGCTGGTCCTCCAGGAGCCAGCCGTACCGCCACTTCCGCCACCCTTCCGGGGAGTCCGGCGGGATTTCGAAAATGTCGGCGATGGCTGCGCGCACGCTGCTGCTGGTCCCCCCGATCAGGAGGCCGAGGGCCTTTCCCGCATCGAGCTTGAAGTAGAACCGCAGGCGAAGAGCCCAAACGACATTCGCAAGGACGATCTCCGCCGTCACGAGACGCAGGACTCCCGCTCGATCCCTGGCCGGGAGCGCGCGGGCGAGCTGCAGGAAGCGATCGTAGTAATCCCTGTCCAGCATGTTCTCAAGCTGTGCAAGAGACACTGTTCGGAGAAGGGGGAGGATCCATGCGTAGGGGCTGCCCTTGATGGCCTTCTCGGGATCCTTCGCGCCCCTGAGCCGGATGCCGGCATACTTGCCCAGATCCCAGATTCGAAGATCGTCCATCTTCCCGTGCACGATTCCCCGCACGACGGACTTCACGTTCTGGTACTCGAGCTTGCGCGCCGTGTGCACGAGAATCTGCGGAGGCTCCTGGAGGTAGTCGAGGACGTATGTCATCGCCTCGATGGACGCGCGGACGATGCGCGCCTCCAGCTCGACAGGCAGGGGTGCCTCCGGCGACTGGGCGCGCTCGCCGGGGAAGAGACGATCGGAGAGTTCGGCAAGGGACTTCAGACGAAGGAGATCCCGGTAGCTGGCTCCGACGAACGATCGCGCCATGATGCCGTAGACCTTCGCCAGGATAAAGGCGTACCGGGACGTGCGGCTCATTTCTCTCCCTTGTCGATGATCGAAATCACGGCAGCGCGGAATGCCGCCGGATCTGTTGGAAGCCGGGACAACTTCTCGCGATCTTCGCGGTTCCTGGCCTCGCGCTCCGCTTCGATACGCGCGCGCTCGGCTGTGAGAGCAGTCTCGTTCTCCGCCGCCCTGGATTTCAGGAGCTCGGTGTGACGCTTCTGGGAGTCCAGGCGGGCCTGCGCGGTACGCCTGCCTGCCTCTTCCTCCGCTTCTGCCACGAGGCCGGCGGCGGTCTTCTCTACACCCAGGAGTTTTTCGAGCATGTCGGACATGGGAGCACCTGTTCCTTCCGCGGACCCGCGGCGTGCTGGAGTCGGCATCCAGCACCGTGCATGCACGGTGGCCCTATATCTCGCGCGAGTCCAGGATCGCCTCGTAGCTGCGGAGCACCTTGTGCACCTGCTCGGGATCGACCGCCGCGCAGGCATCTCGGTAGAAATCCGGATTCTCCACGAGGAGCGCGATCTTTTTCAGTACAGACAGATGTGTACCGGCATCCTCCTCCGAGCTCACGAGAAGAAAGAGCATGTGGACTGGTTCCCCGTCGAGGGACTCATAGTCGATTCCACGATCGGATATTCCCAGAACGCCGATCACGCCGCTCGTGAAGTTCGTTTTCGCATGGGGGATCGCGATCCCGCGCTTGATCCCCGTGGACATTTTGGCTTCGCGCCGTATGATGGCATCCAGGATGTCATCCCGGCAGTCAAGGCCGTAGCCCGTCACCAGGAGATCGACGAGCTCCTCGAAGGCTTCCGACTTGTCTTCCGCCTCCAGATGACACTTGATCCGGTCGGGGACGAAGAGTTCCTGGAGAAGCAGTGCCACCCTACTGGCCCCCGGTGCCGGAAGACGCGGGACTGGGCGCGGGAGTCGTCGCGGGTGCGGGACTTGGCGTCGGTGCCGGGTTGGCCGAAGGCGCGGCAGCGCCGCCCTGGGGAGCGGTGCCGCTGAACGGCGATGAGGCACCGTTGGGCGTCTGCGTCGTGCCGGTCGCGGCCGGCGCCTGGACCCACCAGCTCTGCTGGTTGGTTCCGTTGAGCGCTGCCTGCCGGGCCTTGCTCACCACGTCTCCCGCCGTGGGCGTCCTGTTGATCCATGCCAGCCCGAAGATGCAGACAAGGAACACCCCGGCGAGCGCGGCAGTGAACCGGGTGAGGACGTTCCCCGATCGGGAACCGAATGCCGAGTTGCTCCCACCGCCGAATATGCCCCCAATGCCCTCGCCCTGGTCGTCCTGGACCAGGACAACGAGCACAAGAAGGACCGCACTGATGACCAGGATGACCAGGAGAACGATACCTATGATCCCCATATTCCTGAATCCCCCTTACCGATCGTACTTCACAATGGGCAGGAACGTCTCCACCTTCAGAGACGCTCCTCCGACGAGCGCGCCGTCGACGTTCTCCATGGCCATGAGATCGCGGATGTTCTCCGGCTTCACCGAGCCCCCGTACTGGATCGTGATGGCCTGCGCCGCTGCCCCGCTGTACATGCTGCCCACCAGGCCGCGGACGAACCTGTGCACCGCATCCGCGTCCTGGGGCGTCGCGTTCTTTCCCGTACCGATTGCCCAGACGGGCTCGTACGCGATCGTGACCTTCGCGAGTTCGCGCTCGGAGACCGATGAGAGACCCGCGCGGGTCTGGCGTTCCACAACCTTTTCCGTCACGCCCGCCTGCCTCTCATCGAGGGTCTCCCCCACGCAGAGAATGACTTCGAAGCCCTCCGCCAGGGCAAGGCGTACTTTCTTGTTCACCAGGGTGTCGCTCTCCCCGTACAGGTGACGTCGCTCGGAATGGCCCAGGATGACCACCGTGACTCCCGCATCGCGGAGCATGCGAAGCGAGATCTCACCCGTGTGCGCCCCTTCGAGCTCCTCGCAGGCGTTTTGCGCTCCCAGGAGCATCCGGGACCCCTTCAGGGCATCGCGCACGGCGTGCAGCGCGGTGAACGGGGGTGCGATCATGACCTTCCTGCCGGACTCCGATGCAAGGGCCGAGGCCAGGGCTGCCGCGAGCGAAACCGCCTCATTCACGGTCTTGTACATCTTCCAGTTCCCGGCGATGAACGGCTGTCTCATGCTGACCTACCTGTCCTGGAGCGCCACGACCCCCGGCAGCTGCTTGCCCTCGAGCAGCTCGAGTGATGCGCCGCCGCCGGTGGACACGTGCGTGATGCGGTCCGCAAGGCCGAACTGGTTGACCGCCGCAACCGAATCGCCTCCGCCGACCACTGTAATTCCCTTGCAGTCGGCGACCGCCCGGGCAATTTCCTGTGTTCCCTTGCTGAACTCGGGGAACTCGAACACGCCCATGGGGCCGTTCCAGATCACCGTCTTCGCGGCGAGGATGCGTTCACGGAAAAGCGCCACGGTCTTCGGCCCGATATCCATTGCCATCCTGCCGGCGGGCACGTCGACGCTGCCCACCGGCTCCGCCTTCACCTTTTCCGAGAATTCCGTCCCGACGAGATGATCCACGGGCAGGAGCACTTCCACGCCGGCTTTCTTTGCCTGCTCTAGTAAGACCCGGGCAACTTCCAGGAAGTCCTCCTCCACGAGGGAGTTGCCAACGGTATGCCCCTGGGTCTTCGTGAAGGTGAAGGACATCCCTCCACCGATGATCATCGTCGTCACACGGGGAAGCAGGGATTCGAGGACGGCGATTTTCGTCGAGACCTTGGCGCCGCCGATGACCGCGACAAAGGGCTTCGCGGGGTTCTCGAACACGCCGCCGAGGAATTTGATCTCCTTCTCCATGAGGAATCCGGCGACTCCCGGCAGGATCTTCGCAACCCCTTCCGTGGACGCGTGCGCCCGGTGGGCCGTCCCGAACGCGTCGTTCACGTACACGTCTCCGAGCGCCGCAAGCTTGCGCGCGAACGCCGGGTCGTTCTTCTCCTCCTCTGGGTGGAAGCGCACGTTCTCCAGGAGCACGACGTCCCCCGGCTGCATCGCTTTCACCACTACTTCCGCCTGCGGGCCGACGCAGTCGGGAGCGAGCGTCACCTTGCGGCCGAGCAGCTCGGAGAGCCGCACGGCAACCGGGGCGAGGCTGTTCTCCTTGTCCGGCTTCTTCGGGCGGCCGAGGTGGCTCATGAGGATGAGGCTTGCACCCTTCTGGTCGAGGATGTATTTCAGGGTCGGCAGCGCCGCCGTGATGCGCGTGTCATCCGTGATCCTGCCGTCCTTCAAAGGCACGTTGAAATCCACCCGGACGAGAACGCGCTTGTTTTTCAATTCCACGTCGCGGACAGTCTTTTTGGCCATACGCATGCTCCTTGCACGTGCGATGTCATCGCGGTTTTCAGCGAGCGGGAAGTGCGCGTGATCGGCAAAAATATACGGGAACGGAAAGGGAGTGTCAACGGCGTGAGAGCGCTGCCTGGTGCCCGAACGCGGCGCTCCTACCCGCCGATCCTGAAGATCCGGGTGAGAATATTGCCGGAACGCTGCGCGGACGTCAGCGTTGGTGGAGCGGGCTTTTTCACGGGGTACAGGACCTGGTCTCCGCCGTTCACGTAGTCGAAGTATCCACGGCCCGTGACGGTCCCTTCGGACACGGCCTCGTCGAGGCCCATGACGTGAAAGCCGCCCACGACGTCATTCTCGTCATATGAAAGACCGGGCCCGTCCGATCTCAGCTGGACCCTGCCCCGTCGCACGATCACCAGTGCATCGTCCCTCCTCACCCCCTGGAACGATCCGAGGTCGATGACGCCCTGGCCGAACTTCCGGGTCAGCAGGGCGCCCTTCGCCGGAAGGAGCTCTGCAACCTGGGAGGCCAGCTTCATGAGCGAGTCGCGGACGCGGTCATTCCCGGTGCGGAAGGCGGCAAAGCTCGCGATCCGTGCGCCGGTGCGCGCAAGATACACGTCCACGGTGGCGGAGAAACTCCTGTCCGCCTCGTCGATGGCAAGGAGAATGAAGTAATCGTTGCCGGATGTCCGCGCAGCCCGGAAAGCCTGGTCGAATCCCATCACGCCGGGCGGAACGTCCGGGGTGGTGATGGAGTCGAATCGTCCCAGCAGAGCGGCGAAGTACTTCGCCAGGTCGTCGCTGGCAAGCGCGTGGACGAGACGATTTCCGGCCGAGAGCGTGTAGACGGGAATGACGTAACGCGTTCGGTCGAGATTGTACTGGTCGTAACCCCACGCGCGGGAGACGGAATCCGAGAGGACGCTGGTCAGCCGTTCGATCTCGTCCGAGACGAAAGTGTCTTTCGAGCCGAGCCTGGCGAGAACCTGAAGCTCGCTGAGGTATTTCGCGGGGAATCCCAGGCTCTTGTAGATCCGCGCATACCCGATGCGGGCGTCGGCCGAGGTCGGGTCGAGAATCAGGCCCCGGCGGTATTCTGCGAGCGCCTTTTCCAGGTAACTCCTGTCCTCGAACGCGCGTCCCTGGGCGAAATGATACGCTCCCATCTTCCTGCGCTGGGCATCGTCCATGGGCAGCGACTCCACTGCCGCGCCTTCCTGGCCGATGCGCGCCACCTCGTCGTCCGGCCGGGCCTGGAGGGCCGAGGCGAAGCTCGTGATCGCCTTCGCGGGGTCCCCTGATTTGCGGTAGGCGAGACCCAGTGAATACCAGGCAATGGCGTTGTCCCTGTTCGCCGTTACCACGTCCCGCAGCACGGCAATTGCGTCCGCATACCGGGCGGTCTGGAGATAAATTCCGCCGAGCAGTATCTTCGCCCGATCGAGCCCGGGCTTCAGCGAGAGGGCGATCTGGGCGCGCTTTTCGGCCGCGGAAAAGTCCCCCCGCAACGAGTACCACGTCGCCGCCGCCAGCTGGACCTGCGGATCCGACGAGTGACTCTTCAGCGCAAGCTCGTAGTAGCCCCCCGCGCGGGCGAGGTCGCCGGACTCGTCGTACAGCATGGCGAGGGAGAGGATCGCCCGCGTGCTCTCAGGAGCAATCTTCAGCGTCTGCGCGTACTGACCCAGGGCGGACTGCGGCCTGCCTTCCGCGATTTCCGCTTCGGCGATGCCGAGGCGCGCCTCCACGTTGTTCGGCTGTTCCAGCACTACCCCCGTAAAGAGAGCGCGGGCAGCTGGCACGTTGCCCAGGCCGATAAGGATCCGCCCCTCCAGCACCGCCAGATCGGGGTTGTTGCGGTCGTACGTGCGGGCCATCGCCACGTACCGGGAGGCTTCGTCGTACTCTTCCATCTGGAAAAACGATTCGGCCAGGCCGACCATCGGCTCGAGGTAGGCGGGATTGAGGGAGAGTGCCTCCTTGTACTTTTCCACAGCAAGAGCAAAGTCCTCCCGTCCCTCGGCGGCTGCTCCATCGAGGTAGGCGCTCCGCGCGTCAGCTCCCAGGGCCACGCTTCCTCCCCACGACAGGAGCACGATGATCGCGGCGCGCACGATCAACCGGGCGTTCATTTTCACTTCCGTGTCTCCCTGAATACCTTTTCTGACTGAAGCGTATCCAGCAGCCTTTCCTGGAGGGCGAGCATGACACCACCCGTCCCCCGCCCGTGGTTCATACCGGCGAGGTGCAGGAGGCCGTGCACGAGGAGCCGCTTCATCTCGTCGTTCTCCGGCACGTCGAACTCCGCGGCATTGCGGCGCAGCGCGTCCAGGGAGATGGCGATGTCCCCTGCGACAGGCTCGCCCGTTCTGCCGTCCTCTTCGGGGAATGAGAGCACGTCTGTCGCCTCGCGCCGGCGGCGGTAGCGATGGTTGAGCGCGGTGATCCGCTCGTCACTGCACAGGAGGATGCTCACATTCCAGCCGGAGAAGCCCGCTTCCCGCAGGGATTTTTCACAAAACCGCGCCATGCGGGCGAGACCGCCCGGAGCCGGAACACCGTTGGTGGCGATCTCCACCGACCGCTCACGGCGGCGACTTCCGCCGAAGGGCATTTTCTTCATGCGCGCCCCGCCGAAGCCCGGACCAGCTTCGGGTACTCGATCCGCGTATGGAAATATCCTTCGAGGATGTGTACGAAGCTCTTGCGAATCAGCTCGAGGTCCCTGAACGTGAGACTGGAGTCTCCCAAATCACCCGAATTGAACTTTTCCATGATCATGTCCTGGACGAACCGCTCCAGCCGCGTCTCCGTCGGCTTCTTCAGCGCGCGCGAGGCGGCTTCCACAGTGTCTGCGAGCATGAGCACGGCAGCCTCCTTGGACTTCGGTCGAACCCCCGGGTACGTATAGTCATCCCGCGAGAGCCGTGGATTCCTCCCCTCCTTGACCGCGCGGTGGTAGAAGTACGTGATCAGGCCCCGGCCGTGGTGCTGGGCGATGATGTCGATGATGGCCTGGGGGAGATTCAGCTCGTGCGCCTTCTCGATCCCGATGCGCACGTGACTCTTGATGACGGCAACGGACAGGCTGGGCCGCATCTCATCGTGGCGATTGTGTGCCTTCTGGTTTTCCACGAAGTAATCGGCCTGGTCCACCTTTCCGATGTCGTGGTAGTAGGCGCTGACACGGGCCAGCAGGGCGTTGGCCCCGATGGCCTCACACGCGGTCTCGGCGAGGTTCGCCACGCTGATCGAGTGGGTGTACGTGCCCGGCGCCTGCGAGAGCATCCGCTTGAAAATCGGCGAGTTCAGGTCCGAGAGCTCCATGAGCTTGAACCGGGTCGGGGCATTGAGGGTCAGCTCGAAAATGGGGAGAAATCCGAGGGCGAGGATGCCGCAGAGGAATCCGTTGGCCACCCCTCCCACAACCAGGGAGAAGACCATTCGCGGCTCGTAGTTGCCCAGGAGCCCGAGCACGAGGAACACCAGGGCATCGGCGAGGGAAAGCAGGAGGCCCGCGCGCACCAGGTCGATGCGTTTCTCAGCGTCAAGAACGACCGCCGTGCCCGCAATGCCGCTGAGAAATGCGAAGAGAAAAGCCTGAACGCTCATTCCGGTCAGCGGGAGCAGGGTCAGCGACGCGGCCAGCGAGAAGAATACTCCGACAGGCGTGGAAACGAGGATCGCGACGAGCATGGCCATTGCGCCCGTCGGCAGGGCGACGGAGGCCGGCATCCACTCCGGAAGGGAGACAAACCGCACGACGAGAGACGCGATGATCACGTGCGCCAGGCCGAGGGCAAGCAGGAGCAGGACGTGACCGCGGCGGAGTGTGACCGGGGTGCTCTTCATGGAGAGCAGGAACAGGGCAATCATGAACACCACGAGGAGGAAAAAGCTCTCCCCGAGTATCCCGTTCACGTCCACGGTCCGCGCGTAGTCGGCGAGAGCTCGTATCCTTGCAGCTGCCGCCTCAGAGACGACGTCCCCCCGGCGGACGATGACCTGTCCACGCGTGAGCTTCTCGGTCACCGGATCGACCTCCGCGCGGGCCCGGTCACGTCTCTGCTGGCTCGCATCCCCATCGTAAAAGGCGTTCTCCGCGGCGAACGCCTCGACGAGAATCCGCAGTGCGCGCCGTTCCGCATCCGTCGTCCCGGCCGGCAGGAGGCGGGCCTCGATCTGAGGTGCGACGTTGTCGCGCGTCACCACGTCCTTGAGCGGGATCTCCTCTGACAGCGGCCGCCCATCCTGCATCCGGCGCAGCTCGATCGCGCCTGCGGCCGACGCCTCGTCCGCGTGCGCGATTATGTCCACGATGCCCCATGAAAGCGCGGCGTCCAGGAGCTCCCCGGCGTGCTGGATGGTTCGGGTGAGGCTGCGCGTGGAGAGAATCGTCCGCAGGTCGGTCCGG
>JBEKXR010000134.1:0-8817 GCA_049511935.1 Spirochaetia bacterium
AGTAGTAGAAGCTCGCCTGGCCTCCGCGGTACTCCACCACGGCATCTCCCAGGAGGGAATGAAGCCAGCCCCGCACGGCAACGGCTTTCTCGCGATAGCCCCGGGTCACCTCTTCCAGCTGCCGATCCATGACGTTGTCCAGCAGCCAGCTGGCAATCTCCTGGTTGACGAGGGGGGCGCTGAACCCTGCGTCGCTGGTCCTCTGGATCATCGCCTGCAGGAAAGGGCCGTCGGCGCCGATCATGTACCCGATCCGCAGCGAGGGCGCAATGATCTTCGAAAGGGTGCCGATCTCGTAGACCACGCCGTCCTCGTCGTCGAGGAGCCCGGATCGCGGCCGCTCCACTGACGGGTCGTGGATGAGGTCCTCGTACGCCTTGTCCAGCACCAGGGGAACGATCCGGCCGAGCCTTCGCGACAGGCCAGTGGCCAGGCGAACGAGCCCCGTACGCTCCCGGTTTCCGATTATCGTCGCGCTGGGATTGTTCACCGTCACGACGTACAGGAAGCTGATGTCCTTTGCCCCGCTCCCCAGCTCGTCGATCCGGGCGGCGACGTCCTCCGCGTGCAGGCCGTCGGAACGCTCAGCTGTTGTGACGACCGTGAACCCTCGGCGCTCCAGGAAATCGCAGTAGATGTAGTACATCGGATCGGACGTCACGACGATACCGGGGTTCAGAACGTATGCGAGCCCTTCGAGGAGGCTCGTGGCACCGTTGGGACCAACGATGATGTCCCTCCGGGAGAGCGCCGCTTCCGTGAGCCCGCCCACGCGACGGGAAACGTGGTAGCGCCGGATCGATTCGATGAGAGTGGGCGATCCCTTCGGGCCGCCGTAGTTGAACGGGGATTTGTACCGGCCCGGGTGCGCGATCACTTCCGCGAGGGCTTCGCGGATGAGGGCGCTCGGAATGGTCTTCTCGTTCACGTACCCCACGCCGAGATTGATGTCCACGCCTTCGCGGAAATCGCCGGCAAAGGAGGACATCATGCGGTTCACCGGTGAAGGCGTGCGCGACCGACGGCCGTAGTCGGAGAGTGAGATCGCGGGCGGATTCATGAGTGCGGATTCTACAGGATGAGCCTGTCCCTGAGGAAGTCCTTCATGTAGCAGTTGATGGCCCACTGGTCCGCGACGGGAGTGCCTGTACCGGGCAGGGTTGCCATGTAGTTGGGCGGTCCGAACTCGGGACAGATGGTGAGGCTCTCCATCCCTTCCGCCTTCCGCGCATCCACGATCGACTGCCACCAGCTCACGTGCACCCCCACTTCCTTTTTCCATTCCGGCGCGCGCGGGTCGGTGACCTGCGGGGCTTCCGCGTGTCCGACCCGGGCGTGAACGTGGCGGGTGTGCGCAATCGCGCGCTGCACGCTCTCCTCCTGGTCCTCCAGGAGGGATTCGTGCACGCAGCACCAGTGCGAGAAATCGGCCGTCAGCCGGACGCCGGGAACCGCATCGATCAGGGCCATGGTCGACTGGATGGAGAAAGTCACCCGTCCCCTGTGGACCTCGTGCGCCACGGGGATGCCGAGCTCCTTTTCCAGTTTCGCTGCCTTCTTGAATACTTCCAGGTTCTGTTTCAGTGAAAAAATGTCCCGCCCCGTGTGGGAGTTCACCATCAGCGGGTACATTTCCGCCGCCCTCCTGTATTGCTCCTCGAAGCTCCCTGCATGGGCTGCGGGATCGGCCCCTGTGGTCCACTGCTGGGCCACGAGCAGCAAGCCCGTTTCATCCAGCTGGGCGCGCAGCTCCCGGCGCTCCTTCGCATCGACGGGAATCCCGGTCTCCACCCCGTCGAACCCCGCGGCTTTCGCCCTTGCGAGCTTCTCGCGCGCGGCCAGAGCTTCCATTCCCCAGACGGTGCAGATCCATTGTAGTTTCATGGCTTCAAGGTAATCGGCCGACGGCCGTTCGGCCACACGCAGAAACGCCACGCGCGCCGGTCATGCTCAGTCCTGGACGGGGGATCCTCGGAGCCTCTTGTGCGCGGATCTCACCTTTTTCGCCCGCAGACGCGCCTCCCGTGCCGCGCGTGACGGGCGGGTCCTCACTCTGCCCTTCTGCACGACGATTGCCCGGGCGATGAGCCCTGCGAGACGTTCGACGGCGATCTCGCGGTTGCGCCCCTGATCGCGGGTGTCCTGGACGGTGAGAACGATCTCCCCGTCCGCGGTGATGCGGTTGGCGAGCCGGGACTCGACCAGCGCGCGCCGGGCAGCCCCGAGAAAGAGCAGCGCGTCCAGGGGGAGCCGGGCGACGACCTTGCTGGAGACCTTGTTCACGTTCTGTCCGCCCGGCCCGCCCGAACGGGCGAAGCTGAAGGACCCGCGGGCCCTGACGACGGCCGCGATTTCGGCGGGAGTCATGCCGCATTCCCCTCTGAAAGCGGCATCCGGATCGTGAAGGTGGTGCCCGCTCCGACCTGGGAGGCGACCGTGATGTCCCAGCCGTGGCTCTCGATGATCGACTTCACCGTCGTCAGACCGAGGCCGAAACCCTGCTCCCGGCGGGAATTGGTGCCCCGGTAGAAGGGATCGTAGATGCGGGAGAGATCCTCGGCAGAGATCCCGATGCCGGTGTCGGTGACGGACAGCAGGACCGCTCCCTCCTGGGAGCGCGCTTCCATTGTAATTTTTCCCCTCTGCTCGGTATATCGGATCGCATTGCCCACGAGGTTCTCCAGGGCCCGGGTGAAGAGGCCCGCGTCCATGCGGATCGTCAAGTCTTCGGGAAGGTCGATGGTCCAGCCGAACTCGCGCTTCAGGATGAGGGCGTCCTCCGCAAAGCGGCGCGCCAGCTCCATGAGGAACGGGCGCGCCCGCACGTCCTGGTGGGTCATCCTCCACTGGCCCGTCTCCATGCGCACGAACTCGATGAGCTCACCCACCATGCTTTCGAGGTTCCGCGTCTTGTCCAGGATGATCGAGAGGTACTTTTTCTGCGCGTCCGGCTCCGCCGCGTACCCGTCCGAAATCGCCTCCACGTAGCCCTGGATGAGGGTGAGCGGCGTGCGCAGGTCGTGGGACACACCCATGATGAAACGTGCGCGCCGCGCGTATTCCTCCTTGAGGGCGAGCCGCATGCTGTCGAAGGACCGCGTCAGGGAGGCGATCTGGTCGTTGCCGCGCGCGGGCAGCACGAAGTCGAGGTCTCCTCCCGCGATGCGGCGCGTGGCCCCGACGAGGGACTGGATGGAACCGTTCAGCGATCGCAGGATGAGGAAGCTCATGAGCGATGAGAACACGAGGAGCGCGATGGAAGTATACATGACGACCCGGACTGTCAGGTTCCTGAACCTCGCCTCATCGGGCCGCATCCGCGGCAGCTTCAGGATGACCAGCGAGTCGTCCCCTCCCCGGGGCTCCGCGCTGTCGACCTGGAAGTGGAAGTGCTCGGCGTTGGCGCTGACGTACGCCCACAGGGCCCCGCCCGCCGCCGAGGTCCCCGCGGGCAGCTCGGCGATCGTCGATTCGGACACGACCTGGTTCCTGTCCAGGATCACGATGTCGAGCCCCGGGGGGCGGTGATCCATCAGCGCGGCCAGATCGTGCCGCCGGGCCGCACGCGGCACGTGCCCCAGGATCCAGGATCTCATCTGCTCGTAGTTGGGCAGCGGCTCGCGGCCGCGGATCATGTTGAGCTGCACGAGCAGCATGAAGGCGCTCACCAGGAAGGGGACGGCGATGATCCCGCCGACTAGGATCACGAACTGGGAGCGCAGCTTCATGCGTGGATCGCCTCCGCGTTGAACCGGTAGCCCATCCCGTGGACGGTCTCGATGAACACCGGTGATGAGGGATCCTTCTCGATCTTCTTCCTCAAGCGCTGGACATAGACGGCGACCGCCGTTACGTCGCCGAACTGGTTTCGCCAGACGTCGGCATAGATGGTGTCGGGGGTCACCGCCTTGCCCGGGTGTGTGGCGAGGTACGCGAGCACCTCGAACTCCTTCGAAGAAAGGGGGATCTTTTCACCACCCTTCTTGAGAAGATATCCATCGACGTCGAGGAGGAAATCACCGAAGCGGACGCTGTTCGGGCTCGCCTTCAAGTCAGTGGTGCGCCGGAGCATGGCCCGCACGCGCGCCACGAGCACTTTCGGGGAGAAGGGCTTGGTGACGAACTCGTCGGCCCCGATTCCCAGGCCCAGGATCATGTCCTCGTCCGCGTCCCGGGCGGAGACGATCATCACGGGCACGGAGCTGGATTTCCGCAGCCGCTGGAGGAATTCGAACCCGTCCATCCCGGGGAGGTTGATGTCCAGGACGACCAGGTCGAATCTCTCCCGCGTAAACTGAGCGAGCGCCTCCTCCCCGGTCTCGCAGATCAGCGCGTCCATCCCTTCCTTCTGGAGGTACAGGCGGACGAGCTCCGCCATCTCCTTCACGTCTTCGATTATCAGAACTCGTGCCTGCACGCTCCCTCCTCTTGAGCTCCGCGCCCGCCTTTTGGCGCAACGCACTGAGAGAGGGTCACGACCCGACCGCGGGCGTCGCCCTTTTTCGGTCTTTCATTCCGCATCCTTCTCCCCACGAAATGCTATCGACGGTCCGCTCCGGGCGCCATAGACGGCGGCTGAACGTTCCATAATCTTTTGTTAGGGCCGTTTCTTCAGATAGTGCAGGTGGGGGATGAGGACCCGGTTGGGATTGGCCGCTCCGTCGTAGAAGATGTCCACGATGGGAATGCCGAAATCCTTCTGGACCCTGCGGAACAGCGAAGCGGTCACGACTCCCGGGCAGCAGAAAAGCGGATTCACGTGGACGATCGCTTCGACCTTCCCGTGCGTGCAGTACCAGAGGGCCCTCCCGACATTGATCGAGGTTTCCCCCGCGATGTAGTGGGAGATCCCGTACTCTTCCATGAGTTTCACGCACTCCGCGAAATCGGGCTCGGGCTGGTCTCCGATGAGGTCTTCCGCCAGCTTCTCGTATCGCTGCTCGATGGTTCTGAGAATCCGGTACGAACGGGGATCCTCGCCATAGCGGCGGACTCCGATGTCCAGGAGATGGGCAGGGTACTCGGTCATGGAGGAGACGATGAGCTCTCCGTCCAGCTCCTCCACGAGCGACTGGATTCCTTCGTTGACCACGGCGTTGTACTTCACGTACAGGTCACCGAGGATGGCGATCCGCGGCTTGCGTCCCGCGGATTCGTCGCGCGGGACGGAACGGAACATCTCCACGGCCTGCGCGAGGGGAGTGCGGAGCTCACTTCCCGACCTGATGGCCGCGCGCACGAGGCCTTCCGATGCCTGCAGGGCCTTGTCCGTCTCCCCGGCGATCCGCTCGTACGGCCTGATGCGGGCGGCGAGCTTGTACAGCGTGCAGGCGACGATGTAGCCCTCCACGAGCTTCATCGAGAGGATCTGGGGAAGCGTGTCCCCAATGGCCATGAAATTGATCCATCCGATCCTCAGGCCGTTGATGCCTGCAGCCCGGAATGCCATGTCGGCGAATACCGGGAACTGGGGCATGTTGCAGGAAAACAGGGTGGTCGGGAAGAAGAAGAATGTCCGTGCCGGGTCCAGACAGTCGGTGCGGACTTTCTCTATTGCGGCACCGACGATGGACACGAGCGGCGTGCATTCCCCCCCGCTGGAGTAGCGGAACCCCGTGTTCAGGGCCGAGGCGCTGGGGTCGAGGAGAAGCGTTGGATTGCCTGCCCGGGTGAACGCGTCGGCCCAGAACCGGCTGATGAGGGTGTCCACCGCGGAAATGAGGACCGTATCACCCTCACGAAGCTCATCGTTGCGCGCGCGGACAACTGGTTCGGCAGGGTGCGCACGCAGACGCTCCCGGGCTCGATGGTTGCGGAAAGACTGGAGCGCAGCCTCGATCCTCGTCAGGTACCCCACGTCGGAGGCATGGGCGTCGAGCTGGAGGAAGAGGAAGGGCTTTCCGAAATGGGTGAGGATGTCCTTCACGTAGCTCATCAGGAACGAGTCGGGACTGCACCGGAAGCAGGTGAGGAAAACGGGAAACAGGTTCTCCGTGCGGGCGGCATACTCGGCGGCGCGCACGATGAGCCTGCCGTAGTGCCAGTGCATCCTCTCCTCGTACTGGCGCGCGTAGGTGAGCGGCAACTGCTCCAATGCGAGCTCTTCCTGCCAGTACACGGACGCGCCGAGCTGTTCGAAGGTCCGCGGGAGCGACGTGTTCAGGACCGCGTCGAACGCGACGTAGGGCCGGCCGAGGAGAACGACGCGCAGCGGGTCATCGCCTGAGCCGTCTCCCCGCGGCCTCCGCTCCATCCGGTCGAATGTGCCGGCGAGCTGCGCCCGTGCATCGCGGAACAGTGCGGCGGCATGTCGGAATGCATCGCGCGTCTCCTCCTGCTCGAGCCCGGGGATCCGGGCGGAGAGTTCCTCGTGGATCAGGTCCGCAATCTCTTCATCGCTTTTTTCCCTGAGCGGGAGAAGGGGGGAAATGAGCCTGCCGCCTGTCTCGAAGGCAGTGAGCTTTCCCACCACGGAGGGCAGGTACTGTGAGTAGTAGCAGAAGGCGCTGTCGGTTTGCCTCCGGCGGAAGCTCGAGCGGTCCGGCTCGGAACCTTCACGCTCATTGGAGACTGCCGGAGAGAAGATGTAGTCCACGCCCCTGTCCAGGAGCTGCTTCACGTACCCGTGGGCCAGGATCATGGGGGCGCAGAAGTCGGAGTTCACCGAGGCCGCACCCTCTTCCAGTGCCTCTTTCCGCTGCTCCGACGTCTCCACCGAGAAACCCAGCCGCATGAGGAAGCTCCTCCACAACGGCTCGTAGGAGAACGAGTACAGCCCTCGCGGAATCCCGATGGTGATGGAGCTGCGCTGACGCGCGGCCGCCGAGGCGTGCGTGAGGCTCGTGTCGTACAGCGGGCTCATCGCGTCGCGGAAGCGTTGCTCGGGAGCCGATACATCGGTGAGAGCTGCGCGGCCGGACGCCTTCCGGTCGGCGTACTCCCTCCCGCACTTCATCCCCCACCCGGTCCGCACACCGTGGCGTTCAACGACGGTGAGTGCGCAATGGTTGGCGCAGAGCCGGCATTCCTCGGTTTCCAAAACGATCGGCTCTGTCTCCCAGATGAAGCTTGATGACGCCAGACCCTCATCCCGGCACTGCAAGGCGGCCCCCAGGGCACCGGTGAGATGGCAGTACGGGGAGACATGGATCGTCTTTCCCAGGTGCTCCTCGAAAGCGGAAACCAGTGCCCTGTTGCGGGCCGTGGCGCCCTGGAAGACGATCGTGTCCCCCAGGGGGCTCTTGCCGACGACTTTCGAGAGATAGTTGTCGCGCACCGAGTGCAGCACCGCTCCCGCGAGGGCCTCGCGGGACCAGCCTTCCCCGAGAAGAGCTGCGAGATCGCGTTCCATGTAGACGGTGCAGCGGTCGCTCGTGAAGGGGGCGCTCTCCGACATGGCCATTTCGGAGAACTCCGCGAGGCTCGCTCCCAGCCTCCGGGCCTGCTCCTCGATGAAGCTCCCGGTCCCCGCCGCGCAGACGTAGTTCATCGCGGAGAAATAGACCTCGCCGTCCCGGATCCTGGTGAACTTGGAGTCCTGGCCTCCGATCTCGATGATCGTGTCCACGCCGGGATGCAGGAATACGGCTGCCTTCGCGTGGGCGGTGATCTCGTTCACCACGCGGTCAGCCTGGAAGACCTGGTGGATCATGGCACGCCCGGAGCCCGTCGTGGCCGCGCCGAGAAGCCGGGGTGCGCCACCGGGCAGTGCGCCGCCGAAGGCGGATTCTGTGCTGCCGATTACTCGCAGAAGCCGCTGGACTGCGCCGATGGGGTCACCGCCCGTGCGCGCGTAGAACCCAGCGGCGAATCGGCCATCAGGCCCGGTGAGGGCGGCTTTCGTGCTCGTCGAGCCGATGTCGATGCCCAGGTAGTACCCGGTTTTCGGCAGGCTCTCCCCGCGCGGACGGAAGATCTCCACTTCGTCCCGCTCCTCCATCTCGAAGGAGCCGAAGGACGGGTAATCCGCAAGCAACCGGGCGAGAGGTGTCCTGACCTGGCGCCGGGCCGTCGAGGGTGTCAGCAGGGCCTCGATCCTGATCGATTTTTCGGCGCCGAGGAGCGCCGCGCCGATGGCACCCGCGCACTGGCAGTCGGAGGGAACGACGACCGCCGCGCCGAGGAGGCACTCGATCGCGGAGGCAATCTTCGCGTTCAGCGCCACCCCCCCGACCAGCCCGACCGGGGCGCTCAGCGTCCTGCCCTTCAGGAGCATGTCCAGCATGCTGCGCGCGATACCTTCGCAGAGGCCGGCGGAGACCGCGTCAAGAGAGTGTCCTTCCTGCATCGCGTGGACGATGTCGGTCTTCGCGAAGACGGCGCACCGCGAGGCGATCCGGGGCACCTTCCCCGAAAACTGCACGGCGCGCCGGGCGAGCTCCTTCACGCTCACTCCGAGCCGCTCGGCCTGCTGTTCGAGAAAGGATCCGGTCCCGGACGCGCACGGCGGGTTGGCCGCGTGCTCCACGTACCGCCCCTCGCCGTCGAGGAGGATGAGCGAGAAGCTCTGCCCTCCCATGGCGATCACATTGCGGCAGCCAGGGAGAAGGCGCATCGCCCCCTCGATGGTAGCCAGGGTGTTGTCGATGATCCCCCTGCCCGCCCCCGCCAGGCTGCCGGTGGCCCCTGCCGTGTCGAAAGAAGAGAAGCCGGGCCGATCGAGCAGCGTGCGGACGGCTGATTCGATCTCGCCCGCGTGCTCGAACGACGCGCGTTCAAGGATTTCGCCATCCTGGAGGATGACGGCATTGAGACTGAGTGAGCCGATGTCGATTCCGAGGCGCTTCATTGGAAGGAGATGAGGATAGAAGGAATCGC
>JBEKXR010000135.1:0-8778 GCA_049511935.1 Spirochaetia bacterium
TGGTGCAGGCGTAATCGCCATAGGCCTCTCAGTGAGCAGCAGCGCATCCTCGCACAGAAGTTGAACGGACACTACGCGTACTACGGGATCTCTGGAAACATCAGGTGTCTGCAAAGCTTCCTGTATCAAGTGATGAGGATCTGGCGGAAGTGGCTCATGCGTCGCAGCCGCGGCCAGTATATCTCATGGGAGCACTTTCTTAGGCTGTTCCATAGATACCCACTCCCTGCCGCACGGATAGTGCACTCTTGTTATGCAATGAACCTATGATTTGAAGAACCTTATGCGTGAATTGCGCACGTAGGGATCTGTGGGGGCTCTGGGCGAGTGACCGCCCAGAGCTACCCGGCCGGCAGGCGCTTTGCGTGTTCGTTGTAGTTTGTTTTAGAGAAGTCAAGCGGGTTTCTTCGTATCCGCTCGTTTTTTCCTCCCCCCGTTTGCTTCGCATCCTGAGCCTTGTATTCTTACAACAGTTCCGGTGCCAGCAAGACGATGTTGCCGATAACCTGACCGGCCGGGTTCGGTCCGCAGGGCCGAGCGCCGCTCTTCATCCAGCAGTCGCTGCTCGATGCCTCATAAATAAACCTGACCCACAGTTTCTCCCCTAGACTCGAGGAACTTGGGTCGCTTTATTTATGAGGCAATGCGCCGCCTTGACTCTCTGCCCGCCCCCCCGCTACTATCCGCCTACATTTTCACTGGAGGAGCAATGGGAAAGACCCATCGAGGAAAGGGACTGAAGGACCAGGTACGCCAGGGCCGCGGGGAGTGCCCCGTGTGCAAGAGGACAGGTGTGAAGGTCGTTTTCGAGGCGCAGGTCAAGGACAAGACTATCAAGGTGTGCAAAACGTGCAAGGCTGCGATTGCGCACGGCAAAATGCAGAAGGAAGTGGAAGCGCTCGTTCCTGCGACGTGAGCAGGCGCCCACCGATCGCGCAACGCCCGTCGCATCGCCGAAGGCGGATTCGCATCGCCGAAGGCGGATTCGCATCGCCGAAGGCGGATTGGCGCTTCCGAGTGCGGATTCGCGTCGCCGCTCAGGCAGAGGCGACCGGGGCGGACGCGGCGCGGGGTGCTTTCTCCCTCCGCCGTGCCGCCGCTTTCACCTCCCGGGCGATGAGCCGGATCATTTCCTTCTCCATGCTGGTATTCTTTGCCTGACACATTCTCTTGAAATCCTTGTGAATGAGATCTGGAACCCGTCGAATGAGGATGCTCCCCATGGGGAAACCCTACCACCCGTCCGGGGAGGCGTCAAGAAATTTCAATTCTCGTTTCGAATCGCAGGTCAAGAAATCGCCTTGCTCTGAGCCGACGGTGAGCCGCGCCCCGACGATCTCTGCGCCGCCTGGGCCGATTCCGTGGCCACTGCGGCCGCGAGGGAGGCGATCTCGGCGCAGAGCGCCTCGATCCGAGCCATGATCCTCGCCACCCCTTCGACAGCGGACCGGCCGCGGTCAGAACCCCCCGCCTCTTCACGCAGGCGGGCAGCGCTCGCGTTGGCCGCCTCCAGCCGGGACAGCATCCCGTCGACTCCCCGCCACGCCGCGTCGAGCCCTCGCGTGGATTCCGCCGACTGGGCGGTCGCCTGGTGGATGGCTCTTCCCGCCTCCTCCGCGGCACGACCCACGACGCGCATGCTGCTCCGCGCGTCTGCCAGCGAGGCGGCAAGAGCCTGCGCGTGCCCCGCGGCCTCTTCGGCGAGCCTCCGCAAGTCATCGGCGACCCGCGCGCCGTGACCGCCTGACCGGGAGGCTTCGAGCGCCGCGTTCAGGGCGAGGAGCCGTGTCCGTTCCGCCGCCTCCACTACCGCGACGACCCCCTTGACGGCGTTCTCCACTGAAAGAGACACGGCGCTGCCCGTTGTGATGACCCGGTTGAGCTCCTCCTCCGCGGCGGCCGCGCTGAGCCCCACTGTCTCCACGGCGGAGCGCGCCTCACGCGATTGCCCGGCGGCGTCTCTCGCGCTCGATGCGAGCTCGCCGAGGAGCGACACACGGGCCGCGATGCCCGAGCGAATCTCGGAGGAGCGTTCCTCGGCCTTGTCCAGCAGGCTCGCCGCTTCCGCCCCCGCGGCCCTTCCGTCAGCCGCCTCGGCCGCGAGAACGGCGGCGCGCTCGCGGAGGCTCCCGGCCGCGGCGCGCAGCCGCAGCGCGGCCGCGCTCACTTCACTTACGATGCCCGCCGCGGCGTCACGCTCATGCTCGAGCCGCCGCACGAGCGATTCGATCTTTCTCGCCCGCGCGATCCCGACGAGGAGCAGGGCCGCGACCAGCAGGGCCAGCGCGGCCGCCGTGACGCCCGCCAGGAGGATGATGCGTGTCGCAGCCACGGCCGGAAGATCCGAGGAGACGACGAGGTACCAGCCGGGAGCCGTGGTCCGTGTCACGGCCGTGAGGAGGTGTCGGCCCTTTGCCGCGAACACGTCGACACTCATGGCTCCCGGTCTTATCACCGCGTCCATTGCGGCCCTGACGCTGCTGCGCTCAGCGGGAATGAACATGTCGAACACCGTGGGGGCCGCCGCCGCTGCTTCGCCGCTCGCGAGCACGACCGAGCCTTCGCCGTCCGCCAGCACGAAGGAGAACCCGGGCTCTTCCGCCGCTGCGGAAAAGGCTCCAGCCGCAAGAGCGGTGACGTCGCCTACGCAGCTGATCGCCCCGAGGAGGGTCTGCCCGTTCATCACGCGCATGCTCGTGCGGAGGGCGCGTGGATCGTCGGAGACCAGGACCCCCTCCGTACTGAGGCTGGCGGCGTACCAGGAATCCCGGGGATCCTCACTCGAAAGCGCCGCGACCGCCGCCCCTCCCTGGTAGACGGTGCGGGTGCGCTCGCTCGCAAGGTATACGGTGACTCCCGGCAGAAGGCCGGAATAGTTGGTCACTTCGTCCAGTGCCGACTGGGCATGCGCACGGTTGGAAGGCGAGAGATGCTGGCCCTGGAACTTCACCCAGAGCCATACCATCGGGGATGTGCCCAGCGCCCGCGTCGCCGCCGCCTGGCGCTGCACGGCGGCATCGAGCTGCCTGCCCATCGACGACGCCGCATCGACGACCCGCTGCCGCCGCGAGGCCTGTGTATCAGCGTCGAACCAGCGCACGGCGAGGAACAGGAGCACGAGTCCTGCCAGAGGAACGACGAGCAGGGCGGGAACCACGAGGGGGAACAAGCCATTCCGTGTGCGCTGCATGCGTGTGAGTATAGGAGCCGGCATTGCGCGTCGTCAAGCAACGGGATAGAGTAGGGAACGGAGACGCCGCCAGGATGCCCGAGCCGGTTTTTGTCGCGTTGCTGCTCGCCGACCGCGTGATCACGGAAGACAACCAGAAGAAGGCGATCATCGGCACCTTCACGCAGTTCACCGTCCGCCAGGTTCCGGCCGGCCTGCCGCCGTGGTATGTCTACGCGGCGGTGACGAACCTCGCGGGGGAGCATCCCTTCTCCCTGAACCTCGTCGTGGACCGCACCCAGCAGGTCATATTCTCCGCGGGCGGCACGCTGAGAGTGGACGAGCCGCGGCGCGTCGTCGAGCTGGTCATACCGGTTCCGAATGTCGTTTTTCCCGAGACGGGCACCTACATCGTCTCATTCCACGTGGGGGGCGAGCAGATCGGCTCACGGATTCTCGACGTCGTGCAGGGGGATTCGCACACGCCGGCTCCGCCGCAGTAAATCCTACGGGCTCGCTCTCGGCCATCCCTGGCCTCGCTCGCCCTCGTCATCCCTGACTACGGCAGACAACTATCCTTGAACTTGCACCGCCGTACGCAGTGCTGCCGCCGCGACTCCAGGGCCTTCACGTAGTTCAACAATTCCACCGGCCGCCGCGCCACGCCGGTCTCCATGGCGGCCCGGGCCACCGCGGGCGCCTCCCAGAACAGGATCCGCGGATCGAGGGGTTTGGGGATCAGGTAGTCGGGACCGAACGAGATCGAGCCGGCGCCGAACGCCTCCAGCATGCACTCCGGCACTCCCTCGTGCGCGAGCGCGGCCAGTGCGTGTGCGGCGGCGAGCTTCATCTCGTCGTTGATGGTCCGTGCGCGCACGTCGAGTGCCCCCCGGAAAATGAAGGGAAACCCGAGCAGGTTGTTGATCTGGTTGGGATAGTCGCTGCGCCCGGTTCCCACGATGACATCAGGTCTCGTCTCCCGCGCGACTTCGTAGCGGATTTCCGGATCGGGATTGGCGCAGGCGAACACAATGGGCCGCTCCGCCATCGTGCGGAGCATCTCGGGCGTGAGAAGGTCCTTGCCCGAGAGTCCGAGGAAGACGTCGGCGCCGCGCACGGCATCGGCGAGGGAACGTTCATCTGTTGCCGCGGCGAACCGTTCCTTGTGCGGGTTCATGTTCTCTCTCCTGCCCGCGTACACGACCCCCTTCGTGTCCACGAGGCGTACATTCTGCCTCCGGGCGCCCATTGTCACGTAGAACTCGGAGCATGCGAGCGCGGCGGCCCCGGCGCCGCAGACGACCACCTTGATGTCGCCGATTTTCTTGCCCGCGATCTCCAGGGCGTTCAGCAGCGCGGCGCCGGTGATGATCGCCGTGCCGTGCTGGTCGTCGTGGAACACGGGGATATCCAGCTTCTCCTTCAGGCGCGCCTCTACTTCGAAGCATTCCGGGGCCTTGATGTCCTCCAGGTTGATGCCGCCGAAAGTCGGGGCGAGAGCGGCAACGGCAGCCACGATCTGATCGACAGTCCTCGCGTCCAGCTCGATGTCGAACACGTCGATGTCGGCGAACCTCTTGAAGAGGACCGCCTTTCCCTCCATCACGGGCTTCGCGGCCAGCGGGCCGCGGTCACCCAGGCCGAGGATGGCGGTGCCGTTCGTCACCACCGCGACGAGATTCCCCCGTGCGGTGTAGTCGAAGGCGGCCGCCGGGTCCCGCTCGATCTCCTCAACGACCCATGCCACTCCGGGCGTGTATGCCAGAGACAGGTCGCGCTGAGTGTCGACCTTCTTGGTCGGCACGACCTCGATTTTGCCCGGTCGGCCGCTCGAATGGTAATCCAGTACGTCCTGCATGTGAATCCGCGCCATATCTCCCCGCCGTCCTATTTCAGGATCCTGTACACCGTGCCGCCTGTCCGACCGAACACCTCGGGCTGGTACATGAGCTCCGCCCGCGTCGGCGGCGTGGGAAAGACGCCGGGGGTCGTCGTGCGGAACAGGAACGTGACCTCGTGCTTTCCGCGGTCCAGCTGGTCAAAGTAGAATCGCACCTCGTCGTCGTAGATGTGGGTCGTGTAGCCGAACTCTCCATAGTCCCCCGAGTACCCGTTGTCCCCGTTTTCTGAAACGCCCTGGTCCTGGCTCTCCTGGCTGGCGGCGGGCTTGACGACCTGCGAAGTCAGGAGCGAGCCGTCGATGGGCTCGGCGCCCGAGGGGATCGGGGCCCGCAGCGCGAGGTACGTGCGGTCCTGGGAAGAGTAGAACACGACTCTCATGGTGTAGACCTTGCCGAGCGTGAGGTCGGTGCCCGCGACGGTCGCGCCCTTGTCGTCCAGGATCTCGGTGGCGATGCCGATGCCCTCGTCCCGCGGGTCCGCTCCCGCGGCGAGCATCGCGGTGCGCAGCTCGGCCGTGTAGTACAGCGTGCCCTTCCCCGAGATCCCGAAGGTGAGCGGAAGGAGGGTGCCGGAGGGAGCCGACTGCCCGCGCTCCCGGGCAACAACGCTCCCCAGGTCTGTTGCGGGCACCTGCTTGATGAACGGATTGCGGGAAAATCCCCGGAACCTGTTGCGCGCAAGCTCCGAGTTGCCCAGCTTTACGCTGGCCGTGAAGTCGACGTTGGTTTCGTTGCCGCGCGTGACGATCTCCGAGAAGGCCTGGAGGACCCACCCCGCGTTGCTCGTGTTTTCCCAGTAGCCCGTCTTGTTGGAGGCAAGCAGATCGTTGGCGAGCCCGAGCACGAGCTGCGAATCGGGCTGCACCCGGGCATACAGCATCAGCAGGAGCGCCTTCGCCTGCAGCCCTCCGCCGTACCACAGCCAGTCGTTCACCGTCCCCACGAGTGTCACGGTGCGCGTGCCGACGCGGACGAAGTTCTTCAGCCGCGTGAGCACGGCCTGCGCCGACCTGGTGTCTCCCGCTGCGGAGTAGAACAGCCCGAGGAACCCGTACCCGAACACACCGATTTCATCACCCTGCCTGGCCAGTGAATCTGCCCACGCCTTCTCGTTTCTGCCGTACATCGTCAGGACGTACAGCGCATAGGCCTGGAGGTATGTACCTTTGTTTTCCCAGCTCTTCTCCAGCCACGAGAGCATCGCGTCGACGTCGATCTCAGGCGGGATCTTCATGCCTTGGGCCTTCGCCGCGGCCAGCAGGTGCGCGACGCGCAGGGTGACATAGTAGTTCGACCGGCGCGGCGCAGAGTCGGCCCAGTACGAGAAGCCGCCGTCGGAATTGGCGAACTTCTGCAGGGTCGCCAGGTCGGGAACGCCTCCTCCCGCGAGCATGGGGAATAGAACCCGGGCGAAGAGCTTGCTCGTCACCTGCTCGAGGCAGTCATAGGGATAGACGTCGAGGAACCTGACCGCCCCGGCAAGGGCGCTGGCGATGGTGGAGTCCAGCGACAGGTACAGCCCCTCCTCGGGCACGCCGAGGAACGACGAAGGGACGATCAGCGCTTCCTTCGCCTGGTCGCCGGTCTTGCCCACGATGGTGAAAGACTCCGTCAGGTGGGGATCGGCGACTGAGAGGGAGTCCTCGAGCCGTTCCCTGAGGATGTCCGAGTCGACGTTGAACGCGAGCTTCGCGGTCCCCTCTGAGGGGGCGCTGAGGTCGAATGCGACTTCCGCGGTGTCTCCGGCTTTCAGGGTCACCGTTTTCTTCTGCTCACCGCTTATCTTGACGCCCTGCGCGTTGATGCCCACCGTGACGTCGTGCTGCTTCGCATCGATATTGGTCAGAACGACTCCCGCCGTTGCCGCATCCCCCACGCGCATCCGCCGCGGCAGGGCCGTCCTCACATTGATGGGGTTCTGCACGAATATCTCACCCTCGACGATGCCGAAGGTGTCGTCCTTCACGGCGACCGCGGTCGAGCGGAACCTCGTGAGCAGGTCGGGGAGCTTGAACCGCACGGTGACCGTCCCGTCCCGGCCGGTAATCAGCCCCGTGCGGAACACCGCGGTAGGGTTGAAGTTCTTCCGCACCGCGACCCCGGCAGCCGCGGGCGCGGACTCCCCCTTCTCGTCTCCTCCGGGAAGGTCGTTCGCCTTCCACGTCACCGGGTCCATCAGGAGGTCCCTCGAATCGAAGTGGGCCACCTTGTCGGGGAAATTGCCCTGACTATAGAAGAAATCGATGGGGTTGGGGATCCGGTAGTCGATGAGGTCCAGAACTCCCCGGTCCGCGGCGACTAGCGCGATCTCGGCCCCCTGCAGGGGCTGACCGTTCAGCAGCGCCTTCAGCGTGACGGTGGCATCGCTGCCCGGCAGGTAGCTGTCCTTCGCGTTGGAGATCTTCAGAGTGATCGTGCGGGAGGCCGTCTCGACGGGGATCTCGACGAGCCCCGAGTATCCGCGCGGCTTGCCGAAGTCGGGCGCGTCCGGCCCGTCCGCGGGCGGCTTCGTCCTTCCTGTGGAAGCGGCCACGAATACGTACACGATGGGGACGTGCTCGTTGGTGATGCGCACGTCGATGGTCGGGGCGCTTCCCGTCAGGTCGAGGGTCCTCTTTTCCAGCACTCCGTCGCGCTCCACTGAGATAAGGTAGGTGCCTTTCGAGAGCGGGCTCTTGATCAGAAGTCGAGCAGTGTCGCCGGGCGCATAGATTTTCTTGTCCGGCACGATTTCCAGCTGCCTCTCGTCGGAACGCTGCCAGACGATCTCGTCGGAGCCGGTGGAATAGAAGGTGAGCCGGGTGAAGCTCTCCCGTCCCTTCGCGTCCTTTCCGGAAATCTCGATGGCGTAGGATCCCGATTTCTGCGTCGCCAGCTGCACGCTGCCGAAGGGCTGGGCCGGCTTCACGGTGAAGGTTCTTTCTTCCACTTCCTTTTTCTCGTAGCGCGTGTCCACCATGCTGCCCACGGTGAGCTCCCGCACGAGCTTCCAGTCTTCACGAACGAGCCGGCCGCTCACCGCGGAGGAGGGGTACGGTTTTCCGTCCGGGTCCACGGAGACCACCTTCAAGGTGAAGGGCTGACCCTTCGTGACGAAGTACAGCGAGTCCTCGGATTTCGCGTCGGAGGTGAGCTTGGCTCCCAGCATCTGCTCCGAAGAAAGGACAAGCTGCGAGTCCCTCTTCGAGATCGCCTGCCGGTCGATATCCTCCACCGTGGCGACCACCTCGTACGAGTAGACCCGGCCCTTCTCGCCGTCGCTGAGCTTCTGCGATGCGACGATGACCCCTCTTCCGGCAAGGGAACCGGAATCTGAGGCCATGTCTTCCGCCCAGCTCTTCTCGACATCGCCGAAGGTATAGTCCGCCAGCGAATCTCCCGGCGGCTGGTACCAGGTCTCTCGCCTGGTCCAGAACCAGCTCCACTTCCCTTTCGTCACGGAGCCGCCCGCCAGGTAGGAGCCGGAGAAACGGGCATCCAGCGAGTCTCCCATGAATGCCCGCGTTTCCGGCAGACTGAGGTCCACGGAGAAAGCGACCCGGCGGAAATTGGCGACCTGGACATCGGCGGTCCCGGTTCGGGTATCCGACTTGCCCGCGATGCGATGGAAGCTGAGAAGCAAATCGCCCGGCTCGGCGTCCTTCGGGAAGACGATCTGGCCCGAAAAGGTCCCTGAAGCCGAGACGGTGCCTGCTGCCGAGGCCGCCG
>JBEKXR010000136.1:0-8598 GCA_049511935.1 Spirochaetia bacterium
GACGGGCAACGGCTCGGGCCCGGGGCGCCTGCTCATTCGGCACGGGGCAGGGGGTGAAAAGTCCCAGTCCCTGGGGGATTTCACCCAGAGTGAAGCCCGTGTTTCCTGATCCTGTATCTCACGGTGTCCCGCGAGACACCGAGCTCGCGCGCGGCGGCGGAGATGTTTCCCTCGTTTCGGCGCAGCGCGTCGCAGAGCATGTCCCGCTCGACCTGCTCGAATCGGTTCTCCCCGGACCCGAGGGGATCATTCCGTGCGCCCGCCCGCATCTCGGGGGGAAGACAATCCGGCCCGAGCACCCCGGGGGATGAGAGCACGACCGCCCTCTCGATGATGTTGCGAAGCTCGCGGGCGTTTCCCGGCCAGCGGTAGGATCGCAGCGCGGCGCGGACCTCCTCCGAGAAGCCCGTGATCCTCTTCGCCATGGCGATCGAGTAGTGCGCGAGGAAGTGCTCGGCGAGGGGCAGGATGTCCTCGGGACGCTCCCGCAGCGGAGGGATGTTGATCGTGATGGTGTTGATGCGGTAGTACAGGTCCTCGCGGAACCTGCCGTCCTTCACCATGGACGCGATGTCGCGGTTGGTGGCGCAGATGATCCGCGCCTCTACCCGGACCCGGGTCGTGCTGCCCAGGGGCTCGAATGTCTTGTCCTCGATGAACTTCAGCAGTTTCGCCTGGGTCTGCAGGGGGATTTCCCCGACTTCATCGAGAAAAAGTATGCCGTTGTCCGCGAGGCAGATCTTCCCTCCGTAGTTCTGCACCGCCCCGGTGAACGCCCCCTTGCGATACCCGAACAGCTCGCTCTCGATGAGACTGTCGGGGACGCCCGGGCAGTTGATGCTCACGAAGGGAACGCTGAAGTCCGACTTGGCACGCGCGGAGGCGCGCGAGTGGATCGCGCGCGCGATGACCTCCTTGCCCGTGCCGCTCTCTCCGAGCAGGAGAATCGCGGAGGGAGCCGTCGCGACCTTCTCGACGGTCTCCATGATCTCTCTCATCGCCGCGCTGCACCAGACGATGCCCTGCTCTCCGTTTCCCTCTCTCAAGAGCTTGTTTTCCCTCTGCAAATCGTCGGTCTTGAGGAGGTTGTGCACCACGTGCCGGATGATGTCCTTGTTGAACGGCTTGGTGATGAAATCCGCGGCGCCGCGCTTCATTGCCTCCACGGCGTTCTCGATTGAGCCGTACGCGGTGATCATGACGAGCGGGACGTCCCGCCCCATGCGCTTCACGTGATCGAGCAGCTCCATCCCGTCCTGCAAGGGCATCTTCAAGTCGGAAATTACCAGGTCGGGGATCGCACCCGTGTCGAGGATCTCGATTGCCTTTCGTCCGTTCGGGGCCGTGGCCACTTCGTACCCATCGTCCTCCAGGAGCATTGAAAGGACGTCGCAGAGATTCACCTCGTCATCGACCACGAGTATCCGCTTCATCACTCCCCCTGCAGCACGACGCTGAAGGTCGATCCGCTCCCCGGGCAGGATCGCACGTCGATGGTGCCGCCATGGTTCTCGATGATCCGATGAACGATGGAGAGCCCCAGCCCCATTCCAGAGTCCCTCGTCGTGAAGAACGGGTCGAAGACGCATCGCATTGTTTCTTCATTCATTCCCTCGCCCCAGTCCTGCACCTCGATCCGCAGGGAGCCGTCCTCGGTCGAGCACCGGACCTCCACGGCGCCCCCGGGTCGTGAAGCCTGCAGGGCGTTGAGCACCAGATTCGACAGCGCCTGCGTGACGAGGTTCTTGTCCATGGCAAAGCTCCTCACCGCCTCGGGGATGACCGTGCGCACCGTGACACCCGGAAAACGCTCGACGGGCAGGCTCTGCAGGGCGAACTCCACCGCCGCGCGCACGTCGCAGGGGGCGCGGGTGACCTTGCGAGGCCGGGCGAAGTCCAGGAAATTGGACACCACGAGGTTCAGCGCGTCGATCTCGTCCACGATGAGCCGAGTGAGCTTGCCGTACTTCTGCGCGTTCTCATTGACGGTGAAATTGTCCCGGAGCATCTCGGAGGAGACCTTCATGACGACAAGGGGATTGCGGACCTGGTGGGCCACGCCGGCGGCCATCTCCCCGAGGGCCGCCAGCTTCGTGGACAGGGCGAGCTTCTCCTCCAGCGATTTTTCCCGTGTGATGTCCTCGAAGATGACGATGATTCCGATTCGCGATCCGTCGGACGAAAGGAGGGGCGAGCTGCTGACGGCGAGTATGCTGAGACCATCCCTGCCCGGCAGCGCGATCTCCCGGCCGGCGGGATACACGTCCTCGCGCAGGCTTTCGCGGAAGATCTGCAGGAGGCCCGGCGGGACGAGGGTATCGTCCAGGGGCATGCCGAGAGGGCTTTTCACGCCGGACAACAATATTCGTGCCGCGGCGGAATTGAAGGCGGTGATCTCCCCGCTGAGGCTCACGCTGATGATTCCCGAGCGGACGCTGTCCAGCACCAGCGTGTTGTACCGCGAGAGCTGCGAGAGCTCCCGGTCGCGCACGAGCAGGTTGCGGCACATGTCGTCGAAGGCGCGCGCGAGCTGGCCGAGCTCGTCCTGCCAGGGAAGCTGGAAAGGCGGCGTGAAATCCCCCTGCGAGATATGCGTGATGCCCTGGAGGATCCTCTGCAGGCGGTGGAGAACGGTGCGCTGATAGAAGGCGATTCCCGACACCAGGGCCGCACCGAGGATGAGCAGGGTTGCGCAGAGGGAAATGAGATTGTAGCGGTTGATCTGCCGTGCAGAGACCGCTGTTCCCATGAGGCAGAAGATAGTGCCGCCGGAAAGCCCTACCCGCGTCAGGTCCAGCGCGCTCACGATGAACTGTCCCGCCCTGACCGCGCCCTGGTCCGACGCCGAGCTCCTGGAGAAGGCGGCGATGGCCTCGTCGAGCTTCTTTTCGGGAAGCGTCCCGTCGTGGATGAACTCGCCGTCGAAGCGCAGCACGACGGGGGCATTGATGATCCTCTCAATGCGCGTGACGAACCGGCGGTCGAGACGGAGGCTTAGCGACAGCGCGCCGATGATCCTGTCGGTCCGCTTGATGGGAGAGAGAACAAAGAGAACGGGGGAGCCTTCCGCGGGGGCGATGAACAGCTTCCGGCGGCCCTGGAACGATGCGCCGAGCTGTTCCTGGAAGGCGGCGTCTCCCGCCGTGAGCTCGCTGGTGGAGGCGAAAGGGATTGCCGCGTCGATGAAGACGGTGAGCGATTCAATGCCGAGGGATTCCTTGAAGAGAACCAATTCGTGGACGAGCAGGTTTTTCAATCCGAAATGGGTGTAGTCGATCGTCTTCTGCTGGCCGGCGATCAGGTCTCCTTTTACCTGCAGGTCGTTCAGCGTCTCCTGCAGGTAGCCCTCCACGCCCCTGATGCTGTCGGACATCTGCGCTTTCAAGGCGTCGAGGTTCGTGCGGGAAATGATCGTGGTGAGGATCGTCAGCGTCACGAAGGACTGGCTGAGCACGAGCACGATGAAGAAGAGGATCATCTTGCCGGACAGCTTCAGCCGGTGCCACGGGCGCGCGGCGTTCATGGGGTGCGTCCCCCGATCACGTCGATGGCCCGCTGCGCTTCCTCCAGCGCCTCGCGGGGAGTCGCGGTTCCCGAAAGGGCCCGGTAGATCCAGCGCTGGAGCACCGCGCTGATCTTCGCGTACAGCGGGTGAACCGGCCGGTCGCGCAGCCCGTCGATCTGCCGCTGTTTCGCGGACAGCAGCGGGTCGCCGCGCCGCGTGCCGGGCCAGTCCCACACCTCTTTCCATGCCGGCATGAACTCCAGGTGCCGGCCCTGGAACTCCGGCGAATCGAGGTAGCGGGCGAACCGCCAGGCGGCGTCCTTGTGCGCCGACCGCGCCATGACCGCCAGGCCCTCGAACCCGCTCACGCTCGTCGTGCTGCCGGCCCCCGCGGGGGCGGACTCCGAGACAGGGATGGGGCTCACTGCCCAGCGGGGGCCGGCGGGTTTTCCCGCGCCGCCGAGGAGACGTATCAGCCACAGCCAGTTCGTGGTGAAGAGGCAGTCTCCTGCCTGGAAGACCTCCGATGTGAAGTTTTCCTCGGCGTCGAGGGAGTAGGGGTTCATCAGGCCTTGCTTCAGGAGCCCGGTCATGAACTCGAGGGCCTCGAGGCAGGGCCCGGTCGTGCAGGAGATGCGGCCCGAGGCGTCAGTGAGCGACCCGCCGAATGCTCCGGTGAGCCACGTGAACTCGCAGACCAGCACCTCCTGCTCGTTCCAGGAATCGAAGATCGGATACTTGATGAGACCCTTGTCCCTTGCCGCCCGGGCCATGCGCGTCATCTCCTCCAGGGTGCGCGGCGGGGAGGAAAATCCGGCCTTGGTGAGGAGGTCCATGTTCGTGTACAGCATCTGGAAATCAACATGAAAAGGCATCGCCCAGAGCCTGCCTTCGTAGTCGAAGGCGGAATATATCCGCGGCACCATTCCTGATCTCACCGCGCGGTCGAGCGGGTCCGGCAGCGGCTCGATGATCCCATGCCGGGCAAAATCGGCCGTCCAGATGAGGTCCAGGAGAATAAGGTCGTACTCGGGAAGGGTCTTGCGCGCGGTCTCGGTGACGAGGGCATACCGGTCCTTGTACTCGACGAAGACGGGCTTCACCCGGACGCCGGTCAGCTGCCGGAACGCGTCTGCCCTGTCGAGGATGTCGGCGGGGTCGTAACCGGACTGGTTCATGTACAGAAAGGTGATCTCCTCGGCGCGGCCGGCGATGAAAGGAAACGTGAGGAGAAGGACAACGAGCAATACACTTTTCACCCTTCGGATTCTATGCGGCATCCGGAGGACTGTCAATGAAAACGATGCGGAGCAGCCGATCACTCAGCGCGCCGAAGGGTAGCAATTCTGCCCCTGCTTCGCTATTTTTGAGCATCCCAGGGTCAGGGGGTGAGCGTATGGTGAGGAGTGGAAAAGAGAACACGGCAGTCGACCCCGCGGCTCTCACCGGCGCGCGCGCCGGCACACCGCGGGGGACCGGATGGCTCTTCGCGGGGCTCTTTCTCCTGTATATGTTCGACTACATCGACCGTGAGGTCGTCTCCTCCCTCATCCCGTTCCTGAAAAGGGACCTCGGCGTCACCGACACGCAAGCAGGTTCCCTCGCTTCCGCTGTGTACTGGTCGATCGTCATCTTCACGTTTCCCGTCTCCATCCTCGTCGACAGGTGGAGCAGGAAGCGCAGTGTGGGCCTCATGGTCATGCTCTGGAGCCTCGCGACAGGCGTCGCGGCATTTGTCAGATCCTTCCCCCAGCTTTTCCTCACGAGGCTGGGCGTCGGTGTGGGTGAGGCGGGATATGCGCCGGGCGGAACCGCCATGATTTCCGCCATGTATCCCATTGAGAAGCGCTCCCGGATGACGGGCCTCTGGAACGCATCCATCCCTCTCGGCTCGGCGATCGGCGTGGCCCTCGGCGGCGAGATCGCCACGCAGTGGGGCTGGAAGCGCGCGTTCGGTCTGGTGGCCATTCCCGGCTTTGTCATCGGTGTGCTGTTCTTCTTCTTCGCCCGCGACTACCGCACGGTGAAGCTCGAACGGCCTGCCACGAAAACGCGTGCTGCGCGCCGGATGCGAGCGCGGGAGATCGTGCGCGATTTCCTCCATACCCCCTCCCTCCTTCTGACCTACGTCGCATTTGCCGGAAACACGTTCCTCACAAGCGCGTACCTGATCTGGCTTCCGTCCTATTTCATGCGGACCCAGAGCATGGCCGCCGGACCGGCGGGACTCAAGGCATCTTCCGTCATGCTCCTGGCCATCATCGGCGCTCCGCTCGGCGGTTACATCGTGGATGCATGGAGAAAGAGGCACGCACCGGCGCGTCCTCTGTTCGCGGGACTGTCCACGTTGCTCAGCGCGGGGATCTGGCTGCTGGCCTTTGGAGTTTTTTCCGGCACGGCGCAATACATCGTGATGATGATCGCCGCAGTTTCCACGCTCCTGTACCTTTCCGGCGCATCCGCCGTCACGCAGGACGTCGTGCACCCGGGGCTTTGGGCGGTGTCATACGCCGTCTGCGTGATCGTGCAGAACCTGCTGGGAAGCTCCACCGGCCCGATCGTGGTGGGGGCGATCTCCGACAAATACGGGTTGAGCACGGCTATGCTCGCCGTTCCTGTCGCCTCGGTCATCGCGGGCGTGCTGTTCCTGCTCGCCGCAATGTTCTACAGAGGGGACCTGGATAGGGTGGACAAGGTCGTCGTGCAGATGGAACGTTAAGAAGTCCGGGTGACAGGTTCCCGGTGCAGCGGTGTCTCATTGCCCGGGACAAGGGAGGCATTCATGAGCAACGATTCTTCACAAGAAACGCACCAGCCGGCGGGCCGGCCCCGGCAGCCCGCGTGGATCGTGGGAGGGGTCCTGATCCTCGTCGGCATCGTCTTCATTCTTCGCAACATCACGGGCGTGGAGCTTCACAACTGGTGGGCGCTCTTCATCCTGATCCCCGCGCTGGGCTCGCTCGCAACCGCCTGGCAGATGTTCGTGCGCAACGGCAGGCGGTTCACCGCCGCCTCCCGCGGCCCTCTCATCGGGGGGCTCGTCCTGCTGGCGATATCCGCGATATTTCTCTTCAGCCTCGATTGGGCAGTCGCGTGGCCGTTCATCCTCATCCTCGCGGGCGCGGGCGTGCTGCTCTCCTCCCTGCGCAGGCCGCGCTGAGCCGGACCGCATCGGCTCAGTAGCTCGGGGTGTACACCACTCCCACGGAGAAAGCCCACGAGTTGACCGGAGTGCTGTAGGAGCTCTACCCGGCCTGCGCCCAGCTCGTCGATGTCGACCACACGGTAGTCTTGTACGCCCCCGCAAGCTCGATCCCGAGCTCTGGTGCCGCGTGCCAGAGCACGGTGAGGTAGGGGTAGCTCTGGTAGATGAACGTGGTACCGAAATTCACCGGGAAGTACATTTCGTAGCTCAGGGAGATGTTCAGGAACGGATCCCGGTCCCGTATCCAGAACCACGTGAGCTCGGGCCGGGCCATGACCGACATCTGGCCGTTCCACACGTCATAGAGATACCTGCCCTTCAGCATCAGCACCCAGTTGGCGCCCGGAAGGAAGCCGAGCTGGAACCGCGGGCTCACGTCCAGCATGAGGATGCTTTCCAGCCGCTGGGAGGTGTCGTTCCAATCGAACTGCTGAGTTGTCTGGTTCGCTGTTACATCGTCGTCGTGCCGGGCTCCCGCTTCCAGGCGGTACAGTGCGCCCACCTTCAGGTTCGCAAGCACCCGGTAGTATCCGCCGACCGTCACCGATTCAAAAGAGTGCAGCGGCGTGTCAAGGTCGTGGAGCCTGCCCAGCAGCTCGGCCAGCACGTCCCAGCTTCCGATGTTCGCTACAAGCTGGGCCCTGCTCTGAAGCTCCACGTCCCCCTGGGTAAAGTTCGGCACGTGCGCCTGGGCGCCGGCCCACACCGCCGCGGCTGTGAGGAGTGCGATGACGAAAAGTTTCCGCTTCATCGGCCCCTCCCATCAGTCGTAGTCCTGGTTCAGCAGGTCGCTGTAGGCCTGCTCCAGGCTCGTGCGGTCATCGACCGTGCCCGACCCGGGGTCGATGTTCCAGTTCAGCTTTCGGGTCCACGGATAGCGCTTGGGCGAGGTAATCCGTTCTCCTCCCACGATGTTGATGCCCAGTCCCTGCTTCACGACCACCGTCTGACCCGTGTGGGGTATGGCGACCTCCACGGCTCCCGAGTTCACGCAGAGCCACACGTCGGGCTTCGAATCGATGGTTTCCCATACGCCATGAAGAACTCCGTGCCGCGCACTCCGGCCACGGCCGTCTGCGTTGCCACGGAGAACCGCCCGGTGAGCTTCCGGGCGATCGTCGTGAAGACGCCGCCGGCCGTGAGCGTGACCGCAGTCGAATCCCCGATCGAGTCGATGGCGAGGGCGGTCTTTTCCTTGAGCTTGAGCGTGGTGCCGTTGGCCAGGTCGATCACTGCAAGGGATTTCGCGCCTGTGACGATCACGTCACCCGGGCCGAGCGAGTCCCCGATTGCCGCATCATGCGTATTCGAGCCGTTCCGCCACGCAACATCGCCCTCCGTATACACGACCTGCCCGCTGACCGCGAATACCGCAGCCGGGAGGGCCAGCGAGAGAAGAAGGGCCACACCCAGCGCCGTCCTGCTGTTCGTACGCATTTGCTCCCCTGTGCGAAGGTATCGCTTTTCTTGCGGCGCGGCCAAGAAAACCGCGGTTCGCCCGGTGGACGACACCCCGTCCGGCGGGCCACACCCCGCCCGTGGTGACTGTCACGTTCTACAGCAGGTAGCCCCAGGTCTGCAGGAGGTCGCCGTCGCGGTGCCAGCGCTCGCCGATGTCGGTGCGGTAGAACATGTTCGGGATGATGATGTTCTTCACCCGGTTGTACGCCTCGCGGCGGGCATCGTCCATCGTCGACCCCGAGCCCGTGACCACCATGACGTAGCCCGAGTTGCCCGTCAGCCGCCAGTCGCCGTCCACCAGACGGATGTCGCAGGGGTGGATGCCCTCGTTCATCGGCTTGCGGAAGATCACCACCGCGTCCTCGCTGAACTTGTGAAACGCGTCGGAATCCAGGAAGGGAAACGGCGGCACGGCGATGACGACGCA
>JBEKXR010000137.1:0-8587 GCA_049511935.1 Spirochaetia bacterium
CGGTCAGATGATTCGCGATCAGGCATGAGGAGGCAAAAACGCGCTCGGCGCCAAGCGCGCGGACCGCCAGGATCGCGGTGACAGCACTGTTCACGCCGCCGGACAGCGCTATGACTCCCCCTCTTCGCCTGAACTTGACCGTAACGGTTTGGTGCATTGCGTGGATCATGCGCTGCACCTCCTTGTCACACTCGAGACGCGGAACTTCCGGAGAGACAAGTGTCATTGTGTTTTTCCCTCCATGCCGAGAACCAACCGATCCCGGTCTATCTTTCCACGGGCAGTTCGGGGCAATCGGTCCAGGAACCGGATGTGGCGCGGGATGCGGGCCTTCTCCAAGAACCGAGCGCAGTGCGCCCGCACAGCCTCGACCTCGATCCTGGAGCCGGGCGCCGACACCACAAATGCGACGATAGCCTGGCCATCGAAGTCGTCAGGCATTCCCTTGACCGCGACTTCTTCGATCCCCTCCATTTGCTGGATGACAAGCTCTATTTCCCGCGGGCTGACTCGCTCGCTCCTGCATTTGATCATGTCATCACGCCGTCCCCGAAAGAAAAGGTTGCCTTCTGGATCACTCGAGAAAAGGTCGCCGGAGTACAGCCGCCTGTCCTCGGGATATGATCCGGTATGATACACGGCGTCCGTGAATTGCGCGTCCTGCCAATAACCTTGCATGAGATTGGATCCACGAACCACCATTTCGCCGATGTCCCCCGGCGGTACCTCCTGTCCGCTCTCATCCAAGAGCAGAACCTCGCAGTTTGGCATGGGCCGTCCCACTGACCCCGGTAAACGATCGATCTGTGACGGTGGCAAGAAGGATACACGCTTGCATTCGGAGAGGCCGAACATCGAATAAACTGCCACGTGCGGGAGCGCTGAACGCAGAAGCCGGATGTTTCGTTCGGGCAATGCTGCGCCCGTATTGGTCATGTAACGGAGGCTGCTGAAATCAAAGTCCTTGAGAGTCTTGAGACTCAGGAGCATCTCCAGAATCGAGGGAACGATCGGGAACCCGGTCACTCGCTCCTTCCCGATGAGCCCCAGGATCGGATACAGGTAGACCAATCCCGGCACGAGGACGACGGTGCCTCCGTACATGATGCTCATCAGCACCTGGTAGAGGCCGTAGTCGAAGGACAGGGGGATCACGCACATGACAACATCCTCCTCGCGATTGCCGAGGTACTGGATGATGCTGCGGCACGCGGAAATGACATTGTGGTGCGAACACATGATCCCTTTCGGTCTCCCTCTCGAGCCCGAAGTATAGACGAGACATGCAAGGTCAACATCGATGCAGCGAGGGAAGTCGCCCGCGCTTCCCTGTCCCTGCTCGAGAGGCTCTCCGATCGCGATTTCCTCCCACGTGACCGAAGTTTCGGGCGCCGACCGCTCTTCCCTCCTGTCGCCCCCGACCCAGACGATCAAGGCCACGCGGAAAGATGTCCCCAGGGCCTCCCGTACGATCTCGGTTTGGGTACCTCCTGACACAAGCGCGAAGGGCGCCATCTCCTCCAATATCGCTCTGAGCTTGGGGGGTTTGATGGCAGGATCCAGAACGGCAAAGGTTCCGCCTGCTTTGAGCGATGCGTACAGGGAGATGACGACCTCGATCGAGTTGTTCAGGAAGATCGCAACTCGGTCGTGGCGCTTCATGCCGGATGCCATCCATGCACGTGCGAGTCTGTCGGATGCCTCATCTATCTGCCCGAATGTCCAACGCTGGTTTCCACAGACGACGGCCGTTTTGGTCGGCAGCCTCCTGGCTGTCCGGCGCAGCCACTCGTGCACCAGGATCGGATCGAACTCCATCTCAGCTCTCGTTTCCCGCGGATCTCAAGAAAGTGCGGATCTGACGCCCCCTGTTAGTGTTCATACAATCACGAATCCTTTCCATCCGACTTGCGGAAGGGTCTCAGCCCCTTGAGGAATTCCGCATATGACGTGCTGGATTTGAGCGATGTATTTGTCCGCGCGAGGGGCCCAGCCGGTGCATTACCCCAGAAGACCCCCGGGGGTACATTCCGGCTGACGACCGTGCCTGCTTGAATCACTGAACCCTTCCCTATGCGAACATTCGGGAGAATGACGCAGTGGGGACCGATGAAGACTTCTTCCTCTATACACACGGGCTTTACATAGCCGTCGGCCCGGCGAGAGCCCCAGTAGAAATGACTGAAGATGGAGGTTCGCAATCCAATTGTCGAGTTCGATCCGATGGAGACGGCCTCGGGATGGATCTCATCAATATAGACGTGCTGACTTATCCAAACGTTCTGTCCGATTTTGACCCCTCGGCAGCGATGCAGGAAAGGACGCACGCTGTATCCTCCCGGCAGCAAGAATGCCAGCCTTGAAAGAAGCCGCTGGAACCAGCGCGATGCTGGTTGGTGTGGGTCTCGTGCCATTAAAATATACCCTCTTGCAGCCCGAATGCGGAGTAATGGAGCAGTTCAGGGTGTCCCGCAACCCGCCTGAGCCTCTCCAGCCGACCCCTTTCAATCTGCTGGGTCTGGACAATCAGGACTATCACTCACTTGGCCGTGTCAAGCTCAAAAACGTGGTACAGCTGCACGCCTGCCCAAATGGGCGGAAAAACTTGGTAGCTCAGCACGCGGAAAGTGCGGCGCAATGCGGCATGTACGCGCTTGCGGCGGTTGCCGAAGTCTTGTTTCGCTGACTCGCCCGTGAGGAGTTTCAATCCCCAATCCACTACCGGCGAGTAGGCCGGAGTAACCACCACGAAAACCCCGCCTGGCGCGAGCAGCCGGCCTATCTCACGGCACGCGACCTCAACCTCGGGTACGAACTCAAGAGCGGAGATGGATACCACAGCATCAAAATAGCCGCTCGGATAGGGCAACCGTTCAGCTCTACCCGTGGTGAGCTCAGCTGTGACCCCCACACGCGCCAATGCGGCCGCCACCTCGCTCGTAAAGGCATGAATGTCGAGACCATAGAGTGCGTCGCAACGCTGCGAGAGTTCCGGCATAAAAATGCCGCTCCCATAGCCTAGCTCCAGGAGCCGTCCGTACCGTCGCTTGCCCAACGCTGCCAACGCCATGCGGAAACGGTGCTGCTGGAGCCGCGCCACCATGCCATGGTAGTTCCAGTCAGCGTGATCCACTGGACCCGTCTTGACGAGTAGTTCGGAAGGCAGGAGAGTCAGACATCGTCTGGGCGACGCAATCGGTCCGCACATGGTATCCACCTCAGATGGATGAAAAAGGTTGACGAGAAAACTATCTTAAATGATTCGACTACCGATTCACTCTTTAATCTGTTGGTAGGAGATTCATAAGTGATCGGAATTCTCGCTCATACCACACTCCGTCGCTCACTGCCTCGCGTCGTCGGTAGCTCGCGGCAAGCAGCCGCCAGATCTCGGGCTTCCGCGTCGATATTAATTCCTCGTAGTCTCGGGCCACGAAGACGTACGCAGGTCGTGCTCGGTCCAGTTGCTTGAACAGCGCCGTCCACTGCTCTTCGGGGTAAAGCTCCAGAGCCCAGCCATTGATCGACGTCGCCTGCCTCCTGCCTGCAAGGTATATATGAAGAGGATCGCCCAAGACAGCTATTGGTCCGGCCTGGGCGTCCGCCCGCCTCAAGAACTCGTCGCCGGCGTAGATGGCATCGTAGGTCGGAGATTCGTGTCGCTTGTAGGCAAGTGCTGGCCTGGTACCGCCCCGCTCCAGGGCGTATCTCCAATCTAGCGACTTGATGACAATCCTGCCAAACGCTGGGATCATCAGAACGAGAGCGCAAGCCAGGATAACAGTTCGCGCCTGGTAGCCGCTGCTGGCCCGCCGTAGGGCCAGAGGAGAGAGGTAGCCGAGTGGCACCAATAGCAAGAGCATTTGATATTCCCACCATGACGCGCGCTGTAGCAGGATCACGAGGCCGCCCGTGACCACCCACAACGCCAGGTTCATCCTAAAGAGACTCCCTCTTTGCTTGAGCGACAGGATGGCGCCACCGACCCCGAAGGCGGCCGGAATCGAGAAGTAGGTCAAGAACCACGTTACGGAGCCGCCGAGCCTTCCCAGTGGCGCTCGCGCCGTAGGCACGTCGAGAATGCGCAGAGGCAGTATCACAAAGGTATCGTAGATCACACTAACCTCATTTGCCGCGCGCCACCAAAGCCACACCGCCGCAAGTGGCGCGAATAACCCCGCGATCAGCAGTGCAAAGTCGAGAGGACTTGCGGACCTGTCTCTCCGATCTGAGCGAAACGTGCGGCTGACCAGGGTGTTCACGAGCACTGCGAGGAGAATAAGCGCCATCATCAGCTTGGCCGTCACTACGACAGCGCCCATCAAGCCAGCGAGGCAGAACCCAAGCCGCTGGGTCCGCCATGACCGATATTCGGCGGACACGAGCCACACTCCGAAAAGCAACGGGAGGGAGACCAGCATCTCGAGTTGCGTCAGGTGGAGGGGCCCGGCGACTGCATAGTACGTGCCCACCGCGAGCACTAGCCCCGCGGCAGCGAGCGAATCGTCCCGCAAATCCCTTCTGGCGATGGCCAGGAAACATATCGCGAACAGCGCCCAGTACAACAGCTCGAAAACGTGGATCCCTTCCTCTGTGATCCCGAAGATCAACCCGCCCACGTAGTAGAACCAGAAAACGCCAGGCTGCTTGATGTCCCAAAAGTCGATATACAACCGTCCGCCATTGCGTAGCTCGGAAGCCCCGAGGGAGAAAAGGGCCTGATCGCCGGAGAACGGATAAGGAATATTGAGTGCACCAAGCCCAAGGACTACTAGTAATGCCAGTGCGGACCAACGGACTGCCTTCCAGCGTTGCACCAGTGAAAGCAATGGTCTCACTACATGCCTCCCCGAGCTCCTGCGCGTTCCCAGAATCGATCGACGAAGCTATTCACACGGGATTCCACTATGCTCCGGGGTGGTACTGCGGCTCAATATGCCGTCTTGAGTGGCGTGCCACATCCTTCGGAAGTGCGTTCCAATACTGACCGCGGTATTTTTCTTTGACATGATGCAGAAACTCGCGATAGAGCTCAACCGGGTATTCATCAACCTTCTGCTTCTCTCCCCCCAGGCCATATAGTCGGGATGCGTAGTGAGCAGCGCCATTCCGCCCTTGATCGCAATCCACTCAAGCTTGTCCTCCCAGAGTTGCGTGTCGCGATGCTGGAAGATTATGAAAAGGCATAAATCCTGCGGAAGGGTATAGGGCAATTCGACGCATCCGCCGTTGCCCTGAGTGTTCACGATCCACTGGGGAAATACTGTGCAGATACCATCGGGTTGGGGTTCGAACGGATCTGTGTCGAAGGTCGACAAATCGTACTCAGCCCGAATTCCGTGCAGCCACTTTAGGTTGTGGCACATCGAGCCGGCACGGAACCCAACAGAATTCCAGTCTCGAAGATATTGAATGATGATCAGTGCTTGCCTCAAGAAGACCTTTTGCGAAGAGTATAATTTCCCGTCGTGTCGCAAGTCGTGTACCCCGATCTCAAATCCGCTCCTGGAAAGCTCATCGCGGACCTGCGGTGGGAGGTAGTATTTCTCCGGCACGAAGTTGAACGCGGAAACCAACCCTAGCTCCTTTTCCATCCGCGCGAGTTGCAGACATCGCTGCATCCCTCTGGTTTGCTCGACGTCGTGCGTGAGTATGAATGCGAACCTCCGGTCGGAGGGCCACCCGCTCCATCCGGCCGGCTTTTCACCCGATCCGGGGCAGATCGGCCAGACGTCCGCAACATCTCGAAGCGTCACAAGGCATCTGGTCGAGCCAGAAACGATTCAATTTCGCGCACGATGCGCGCCGTTGTGTTCTCGACGAAGGAGATTCGGGAGTTCTTTCGACGATCGTACTCCTTCTGGTTGCCGAGGAGAAAACTAGCCTCGTTCACGATACGGCTGCGGTCGGTTCCGACAACAACGTGCATGCCGGCCTTCACGTAGCGGATGTGCTCGGTACTCTCGCGCAGGACGAGCGTCGGGATGCTCAAAACAGCCGCCTCCTCTTGAACGCCGCCCGAGTCCGTCATGCACAGCCGGCTGTCCTTGAGCAGGGACACCGCGCTTCGATACCCTAGTGGCTCGATGACATGGAGACCAGGGCCCTCGAGGGTTGCCTGGCGCTGCTCGAGCATCTTGCGGGTGCGTGGGTGCAGCGCGATGATCACAGGAATCCGGGAACTGATCTCGCCGAGAGCCTCGCACACAGCGTGAAGCCGACTCTCGTCATCCACAGTTTCCTGGCGATGGAAGGTTGCGAACACGTAGGATCCCGGCTCGAGCCCGTACCTGCCTGCCTCTGGGGTACCGTCCAAGGTTGCCGCGATTCTCCGGCACCCATCCACAATCGTGTTGCCAACGACGCGTATGCGCCCCCCGTCGATGCCCTCCCTTTTCAGATTGTCCAGGTCTTCCTCGCACGATGCGAACAACAGGTCGCTCATCTGGTCCACGAGCTTCCGATTGATCTCTTCCGGCTGATCGCGGATGAATGAGCGTGCGCCGGCCTCGATGTGGATGATGCGCACTCCCGTGTCGCGATGCTTGCTGGCGGCCAACGCTCCGGCAAGGGCGGTGTTCGTATCACCCTGCACGACCACCGCGGTCGGCCGCACGTTCAGCAGCACCTCTTCGAACCTCTCCAGAATCAATGCAACCTGCTTGGCTGGCCGGTGCGAGCCCACCTTCAGTGAGTAGTCCGGCGATCTGAGCTTGAGTTCTTCAAAAAAAATCGCGTGCATTCGCGCGGAATAGTGCTGACCCGAATCCACGAGGACGTGCTCGAACGCCCGGTCAAGCTCTGGAATCAACGTCGCCATCTTGATGATCTCCGGACGCGTCCCAATGATCGTCAGGAGTTTCTTCATATGGACTGCGCCCGCGCCTTGTGGATCAACTGCAGGGTGCGGATTCCGTCGTCTATCGTCGCGAGACAACCGCGGTCACTTCCGGAAAGGTACCTCACGAAGGCCGCTATCTCGTTCTGCAGCGGTTCGTTCATCTCAACCGGACACTCCCGAACCCGAAACGAGTTACTGGCTTTGTACTCGGAGTATTCATGCAGCTTTTGTGAGATGAGGTCCGCCTCATAGTAGGCAGTATCGGTTGCCACCTCGATCATCCGTTTCTTGAACGGCGTCAGCCAGTTGGTGATGATCGTCGCGACGGTATCGTTTTCGAGCCGCATTGTGATCACGGCATTGTCCTCGTGCTCCCCCGCCACCTTGACGGACTTGAACACGCGCGATTCAAGTACCTCGGCCCCCCGGCTGATCAAGTGGACGAGATCGATGTCGTGAACTGACAGATCCACGAGAACGCCGACGTCCTTGATCCTGGGCGGAATCGGCCCGACACGGGTGATGGAGATGCTGTAGATTTCTTTATCCTTCAGCTCTCTCAACAGGCTCGTGACGACGGGGTTGAATCGTTCCACGTGGCCAACGGCCGCAGCCACGTGGTTCGCCTCCACCGCGGCCTTGATTTCCAGCGCCTGGGAAATGGTCGGAGCGACTGGTTTTTCCAGAAGGAGGCCGACCCCGTGATCGGCGACCTTCACGGCGATTTCTCTATGGAGGACGGTGGGCACGCTGACGATGGCGGCATCCAACTCCTCTTCGCGCAGGAGCTGTTCGACGTCCCCGTACATTCTCTCAGGGTAGCTGCCCCCAAAATGGGGGTCGCACACGGCAACTAGCTTTACATCCGACAGTGTGCGCAGGATGCGGTAATGGTTGCGTCCCATGGACCCTAGCCCTATCACTGCAAATCTCACGATTGATCCCCCTCGAGAAAGAGGTGGACTGCTCCAATGACTCTTTCCTGGCTCTCCGGTGATAGGAAAGCGCACATGGGAATACTGACAATCTCTGTGCACACCTTTTCCACCACAGGGTATTCGGCGGGGTCGGCTTGCAGCCCGGAAAGCGCTTCCTGGCGATAGGCTGGCCGCGGATAGTGGATGGCCGTGGGCACCCCGAGCCTCGCAAGCATGCCCATGAGCTCCGTGCGGGCATTCACTCGGAGCGAGTACTGCGCATAGGCGCTGGTTCGGTCCGGATGCACCCGTGGGACGGCGAGGGCACCGCTTTCACCGAACGCCTCGTCGTACCGGGAAGCAATCACCCTTCGCCGGGCAAGCTCGTCGTCCAGATGGCGGAGCTTGACCCTCAGGATCGCCGCCTGGATCGCGTCGAGCCGGGCGTTCAGGCCTATCGACCGGTGCACGTATCTTTCCGCAGATCCGTGGTTCCGCAGCTCCCGAAGGGAGAGGGCAAGCTCATCGCTGTCAGTGAACAGCGCACCGCCATCGCCGTAGCACCCAAGAGGCTTGGTAGGGAAAAAGCTCGTGCACCCTACCCGGGAAAGATGACAGCTTTTCCTCCCGCGGTATTCAGACCCGAAGCTCTGCGCCGCATCCTCGATCACGCACAGCCCGTGGCGATCCGCGGCGCGGTTGACACTATCAATGTCGGAAGGCTGACCGAACATCGACACGGGGATGATCGCCCGCGTCCGCTCCGTCACCCGCTCCTCCAGCCGCTCGACGTCGATGTTATAGGTTCCCTCGTCGATGTCCACGAAGA
>JBEKXR010000138.1:0-8556 GCA_049511935.1 Spirochaetia bacterium
AACTTCGCCGCCTTCCACCCCTGAGCCTTCGCCTCCCTGAGCAGGCCGATCACCTTGTCCAGTGCCACCGTCTTCCGAACCTCTCGCTGCCACTCCGGGGTCGCCGTTTCCACGGCGAACGTCAGGCCGCTCTTTCTCACCTCGGAGATGTCTTTCAGGAGCCCCAGAGCGAGGGAGTCCACCCGGAGGGAGGGGAGTGAAAAAGAGACCTTGCGCGGAGCGTACCGCGCGTTCAGCTCGCGAACAAGGCCGTGGATTCCGCGGAAATCCCCCGACGAGAGCGAGGAAAGCGTGACCTGACGGTAGCCGGCGCGCTCGACGAGAGACTCCACTTCCCTCCCGATGAGTTCGAGGTCCTTCAGTCTCCCGGGGCGATACAGGACCGTGGCGTGGCAGAATCGACAGGCATTCGGACACCCGCGCATGATCTCCACCGTCCCGTGATCCTGCACGACTCGCATGCTGGGGACCGGCAGAGCAGTGTCTGCCGCGCACGCGGAGAACCCGCGCCAGAAGGCCCGGCGCACTATTTCCCGCTTCCCCGTGTGCCAGATGCTGGGCTGCCCGCGCAGGTACGCCAGCAAGTCGGACCTGTCCGCGCCCCGGCGTTTCAGCGAGGAAAGCGCGGGAAATGTGTCACGAACCCAGCCTTCCGCCTCGCCGATGAACACGGCATCCACGAAGGGTCCGAGGGGTGCCGGGTTGGTCGCTGCGGGACCACCGACGATCACGATCGGTTCCTTCGCCCCTCGCCGGGAGGACTCCAGGCAAATGCCTCCGGTCTCGAGTATTGCGAGGAGGTTCGTGAGCGTGAGCTCGTAGCCGAAGGAGAACCCCAGCACGTCGAACTCCGAGAGCGGCGTGCCGGATTCCAGCGATCGAAGCGGCATCCCTGCCGCCCTTAATGCCGCCTCGAAATCGGGCGCCGGAGCGAACACCCGCTCGCAGGCAACGTCGGGTATTGTGTTCAGGAGGTTGTACAGGATCCGGATGGCGGAGTTGGACATCCCGATCTCGTAGAGGTCGGGATAGGAGAGCGCGACGTTCAGGACTGCGCCGGTCCTGACGATCGCGCCGAACTCCCCGCCCACGTACCGGCCCGGCTTCTCGACCTTCCGAAGCAGCTCAGCGAGATCCCTCGGAATGGGGGCCGCCACTTCAGTACCGCAGCCTTCGCCTGCTGATGTTCATGAGGATTCCCACCCCGATGAGCCCGGCCCACAGGGACGATCCGCCGTAGGAGAGGAACATCAACGGGATGCCCGTGACGGGCATGATTCCAACGGCCATGCCCACGTTCACTAATACGTGGAAGAAGATCATGGAGAGGATCCCCGTGCCCGCGAGCATCGCGTAATCTTCGCGTGACGCCCAGACGATGCTGATTCCGCGCAGGAGGATCGCGAGGAAGAGTCCAAAGACCAGGAGGGCTCCGAGGAAACCCCATTCCTCAGCGAGGATCGAGAATATGAAATCGGTGCTCTGCTGGGGAAGGAACTGATAATGACTCTGCGTGCCGTGCAGCCAACCCTTTCCGTGCAAGCCGCCGGAGCCGATGGCGGTCACGGACTGGATGATGTTCCAGCCCGCGCCCTGGGGATCGATCTGCGGATTGACGAATATCACGAGCCGCATGATCTGGTAGTCCTTCAGGACGATCCGCAGGGCGGTGGACAACAATCCCCCGGTGACGAACAGCGCCGCGGTCCACGCGATCCAGAAAAAGTACCGCTGACGGAACGATCGCCAGCCCAGAAACGCCAGCCCCGATACCACGGCCCCCGCGAGGAGCAGGTATTTTATGATGTCAGGGTCCGAGAGCAGCCCGAAAAAGGATGCACCGGTGAGCCCCGCCCGCGCGTGCAGCGTCGGGATGGCTGCCAGCACAAACGCGAGCACGCCGGCGATCAGGATGAAGAGAAGGTGGCGGACCTGCGCTCCGGCAACGAATCCCATCAGCAGGAACATGGGAAGGAACGCCAGGGCCTCTCCCATGTCCGGCTGAAGGAGGATCAGGGCGATCGGCACGAGGACGATCACGAGGCCGAGGAGAAAACGGGGAAGCTCTCGGACGCCATTGCCGATCCCCCCGAAATACGCTGCAAGAAAAAGAATGGTGGCAATCTTCATGAACTCGGCGGGCTGGATGCCGATCTCTGAGAACCCCAGCCAGGATCTCGCGCCGTTCACCTGCCGGCCGATGACCAGGGTGAGGAGGAGCAGGAAAAGACACCCGCCATAGATGTACAGCGAGAACATCCGAAGCGTCGTGTAGCCGAGGAGCGCGAAGCTCACGAGCAGGGCCAGGCCGGACAGGGACCACACGATCTGGCGGATGAACTCCGCCGAAACCTGCACGCCGCTCGCGTTGATCCCGCTGGAGTAGATGAAAAGGATGCCGATGCCCAGAAGGATGAAGGTCGCCCCGAAGAGGACCATGTCGAACGACGCAAGGGTGAGGTTCCTCAATCCACCCTCCCCACCACGGGCGCGTACCACGGCTTCAGCGTTGCAATCGTCTCGTCGTAGGTCTGGTGCGCGAAGATGCCCTGGAAAATGAGGTTCGCGGCCTTCGGCGCCCACCATTCCCAGTTGTCGGAGGCTTCCACCATGACCGCGACGACGACCCGGTCATCGGGAGACGACGTCTCGTAGGGGCCGTAGGCGACGAACCATGAGTGCCAGGACTTGGTCTCCACGCCGGCCACGACCTGGGCGGTGCCGGTCTTGCCCGCGATGTCCACGGCTTTCGTCGTGATGACAGGACCCGCCGTCCCCTTCGTGATGACTCCGCGCAGCGCCTGCTGGACGGTCTGGAAGGACTGGCGATTGACGGGGGACTCGTGGAGGACTTCCGGTTTCGTCTCTGTGATCACCTGGCCGGTCCGCGGATCGGTCGTGCGCAGGAGCAGGTGCGGGCGATAGACCACCCCTTCATTGACGACCATGGCCAGGGTATCGGCGAGCTGGAGCGGGGTCATGGTCACGTCGCCCTGGCCGATGGAGATATTCAAGGTGTCGCCGCCGACCCACTGCTTGTGCTTGACCTTTTCCTTCCACTCTGGAGTGGGCAGGAGCCCCGCGGTCTCTCCCGGCAGGTCGATCCCCGTCAGAGAGCCGACGCCGAAATCCCGCGCGTACGCGAGGATCTTGTCCGGGCCGAGCCTGTTGCCCATGGTCCAGAAATACACGTCGCAGGATTGCGCAAGCCCGCCGAAGAGATCCTGGTAGCCGTGGCCCGACTTCTGCCAGCAGTTGAAAACCCTGTCGCCGAATTCCAGCTTTCCCGTGCACAGCACCGCCTGGGTGAGAGGGATCGTGCCGTCGTCCACAATGCCCGTGGTCATGACAATTTTGAACGTGGACCCGGGAGGGTAGGCGGACTGGATGGCCCGGTTGATGAACGGAGAGGAGGAGTCCAGTGAGAGCTTGGTGAAGTATGCCGAGCCGTCCGCCCCGAAGAAGCGGTTGGGATCGAAGGTGGGGTAACTCACGAGGGCGAGTATCTCGCCCGTGGAAGGCTTAAGGACCACCACGGAGCCGTTGCGGGGCCCCAACGCCTGCTCGGCAAGCCTCTGGATCCCGCGGTCGATCGTGAGCACGACATTCTGCCCCGCTGTCGGCGGCTCGATCTTCTCCTCTGCCCCGCTCACCCCCTTTTCCTTCACGTCCACGATGCGGAAGCGCTTCCCGTCCCGGCCGCGGAGGATGTCGTCGTACTGCTTTTCCACCCCGGATTTGCCCAGTGTCGTGCCCGGAGCGTAGCTCTTGTTATACAGGACCTGCAGCTCGTCGCGCGTGATGTCGCCCACGTAGCCGATCACGTGGGCAAGGGTCCCGGATTCCACATAGCTGCGGATCGGCTTGTTGTGCCAGCTCACCCCGCGAAACTCTTCAAGGCGTTCCGCGATCGCGGCGATGGACTGAAGCGTCACGCCGCCTTTCACCTCGATGGGCTGGAACTGGCGCCAGGTTTTCGGGGGGATCTTCTGCTCGATGTCTTCCACGCGCATCGAGAGCGCACGGGAGAGACGAGAGAACAGCGCGGGAAGCTGGGACGGAGGAACCTCCCCCGGCGAGACGTCGACCGAGAACGAATCGACATTGAACACCAGCGGCTCGTTACCCTGTCGGTCGAAGATCTCCCCGCGCTGCGCGGTGAGCGGGGTCTCGCGCTCCGAGACGTCGCGCGCCCGCTGTGTGAACTCCCCGCCCTTCACGATCTGGAGCCAGAACAGGTAGAGGGTGAGCACCCCGATTGTCCCCGAGAAGATCGCGGTGATCACAACGAACCGCCTCTTCTGCTGGCGTTCGCCGTACTCCATCAGGCGCCTTCTTTATCGATCCGCTTGAACACCTTGAAGAGGTTGAGCAGAGCGAACAGGAACGGCGCAACGATCCCGTTGTATCCGACCTCGATCCAGATCCTGCCCGTGAAAGTGATGAAACCGGAAGACTCGATTCCGAACAGCGCGGAAACGATCCCCGAGATGATACCCTTGAGGAGCGTCGCAACCACGGCGAGAATGATGGGCATCAGGAACGGATCGATGAACACGTTGCCCGAGAGCAGCCCGGACAGGTATCCGATTACGGTGCGCAGGAGAGAATGGAATCCCAGCGGGGAGACGTTCATCAGGTCCTCGAGAAAGCCTGTGGCGAAGCCCGAGAGCTGGCCCACCATTGGTCCGCGCCGAAGGGACACGAACACGAGGACGAGCATGGCGATGTCGGGGCGGACTCCCCGGATGGCGACACGGCCGAGGATCGTGGACTGCAGGAGGATGCAGATGGCCATCGCGATGACCGTAGAGATCGTCGTGCGGAAATCGCGGTTCATGGCATTCGCCTCGGTGAGCTCATGGCTTCGCCGCCGGCGTGGGAGCAGCGGAAGCGGGTGTAGGAACGGCTGGAGGGGGCGCCTCGCCCTCAGGGCCGACGAGGAAAAGGTATTCCAGGCGGTCGAAGTCGATGATGGGCTGCACCTGCAGAACCAGCGAGGTCTCGTACGCGGGCACGGTAATGTCCCTGATGCGGCCGATGTTGATTCCCTTGGGGTACACTCCGCCCAGACCCGAGCTCACCACGAGATCCCCATAGCCGATATTGTCCTTGGCGATCTTCTTCACGTAGTTCATGACAAGGGTGCCCCGGTCCTTTCCCTGCCCGGCGACGAGGCCCTCGTCCCGGGTCGTGTCCACCCGGGCGGAGACGATGCACTGCGGATCGTACAGCGGAAGCACCTGCGAGGAGCCCGGGCCGACGAGCACCACCTTGCCGACAAGCCCCTCGATGTCCCCCTGCCAGGCGACGACCGGCATTCCCTTCTTCACTCCCTGCCGGGAGCCCTTGTTGAGCGTGATGGTGGAGAAGAGGTTGTCGGTGTCCCGGGCGATTACCTCGGCGGCGATGCGCTCGGGAGGAAGATTCTGGGCGAAATCGAGCTGCTCCTTAAGGGCGGCATTCTGCCGGCGAAGCTCGAGGACCTCCCGGGTGGCTTGGTCCATCTCCTCCAGCCGGGCGCGCGCGGCAGCCAGCTCCTCCCGTGCGGCCCGGAGCTGGCCTATCGATCCCGCCGTGTCCCCGAACCACGTGAACAAGCCCGTGAAACTCCTCTGGAAGAACCCCGCCACGGAGAGACCGATCTCCTTCGGCTTGATGACGAGGGTGCGGTTGGAGATCATGAGACAGACGAGGGATACCAGTACCAGCGCCGCGAGGGTGGCGCCTTTCCTGTGCCGTGCGAAGAAGCCCTCGAACAACCCCGGCATCGAATCAGGTCTTCACGTTGAAGTACTTTGAGTTCTTTTCTCTTATCAGGCTTTCGAGAAACTTGCCGGCGCCCAGCGCCACGCACAGCAGCGGACTCTCCGCCAAGATGACCGGGACGCCGGTTTCCTTCGCGATGAGCTTCGGGAAGCCCTTCAGGAGGGAGCCGCCCCCGGTCAGCACGATCCCGCGCTCGACGATGTCGGCGGCAAGCTCGGGAGGGGTCTGGCCGAGGGTCTTCTTGATCTCCTCGATGACGGTGTTCGTGGGCTCCTGGAGCGCCTCACGCACCTCGACGGAGTCCATCTCCAGCTTGCGCGGAAGGCCCGTGATGGCGTCGGTGCCCTTGATCTCGATCTTCTCGATCTTCTTATCCGGAGACGCATTGCCGATGGTGATCTTCACGTTCTCGGCAGTCGCTTCCCCGATGATCAGGTTATGCACGTTGCGCACGTGCTTGATGATCGCCTCGTCGAACTCGTCCCCGCCCACGCGGATGGCGTTGGTCACCACCATGCCGCCGAGGGAGATCACCGAGATCTCGGTGGTCCCGCCCCCGATGTCGCAGATCATGTGCCCGGCAGGCTCCAGGATAGGTATGTTGGCTCCGATCGCTGCAGCCATGGACTCCTGGATCAGGTACACGTCACGTGCCCCTGCCTGCTCGGCGGAGTCCCGCACGGCGCGTTTCTCCACTTCCGTAATGCAGGTAGGAACTCCGATAACCATCCGGGGTTTCACGAACCAGCGCCGCGCTATGACCTTCTCGATGAAGTAGCGCAGCATCTTCTCGGTCGCCTCGAAGTCGGCGATCACCCCGTCTCTCATGGGACGAAGAGCGATAATGTCGCCCGGCGTCTTCCAGAGCATCTTCTTGGCCTCCGTGCCGACCGCCACGACCTTCTTCGTTCCGCGTTCCATGGCGACGACGGAAGGCTCGCAGAGCACAATCCCTTTTCCCCGGACATGCACCAGGGTGCTGCACGTCCCGAGGTCGATTCCGAGATCCGTGGAAAACGCTTCAAACATCCTGTCCCAGGCCATCCGCGATCCCTCCCTCGCCGCGGTATTCCGCGGAATATTCGTTTTACCGTCTGCCGCCGTAGTAGCGGAGCTTTGCCCCGTAGTGCGACGGGTCGATGATCAGCGCGTTGCGCCATTCAGCACGCGCCTTCACCGGGTCGTTCATCTTCGCGTACACCTCGCCGAGGTCGTAGTGAGCATCGGCGGACCCAGGATCGCTCTTCGCGATCGCCGCGAACTGTTCCTCGGCCTTGAACAACTCGCCGGTGTCCAAGTAGATCCCGCCGAGGAGGAACCGCGTCCGCTCCTCGATATCCTTGTCTTCGGTCTTGTTGAGGGTCCGCAGGAGGTAATCGACGGCGTCGCTCGTACGCTTCATCTGGTAATAAGTTTGGCCGATTGTCAAGAGCAGCAGGTCCCCGGGATCGTCCTTCAGCGCGAGGAGAAAGTTCTCCATCGCCTTCGGGTAATCCCCGAGCTGGCTGTAGGCCTGCCCGATGTACTCATACGAATCCTGCTGGATGTATCCCCTGGCCACGGAGCTCTCGATACTGGAGATCGCAAGGTCATAGTAGTACTTGCCCTTGGTGAAGTACGCCTTGCCCAGGACGTAGTCGGTCTCCCCCGGGAAGGGAGTACCTGCCAGCCTCGCCCGACGCAGGGAGACCACCGCCTGGTCGAGGTAGGGCATTCGCTCTTCGGCCGCGTTCTGCAATGCGGACTTGTAGAAACTGGCGAATCCCCTGTACGTAAGCGCGACAGGGTTCAGGGGATCTCCCACCAGGATGGCGTCCGTGGCGGCGATCACGTCGTCGTACTTTTCCGCCCGAAACAGGTCCGGCAGCCGGCCCGGTGACTTGCGCGGCCCGCCGGCGCCGAGGAATCGAGCCGGCACGTTGAAGAAGAAAAAGGCCGCGGCCAGGAGGACGAGCAGAACGGAAAAAAGCGGTATGAGAACCGCCCGCAGGCGCTTGCCCCGCTGGCCGGTCCGATAATGGTCGTATCTCAAGGGCGATGCCTCTTCATTTCAAAAAAAGGGGCAGATCGATAAGCCGGGTTCTGTCGAGGACCACCATCTCTCTTGGGGCCGCGGTTTCCCGGGCCCTCGTGCAGCCTACCCGCAGGGCGCCGGAACAGCTGCTTCCGGCAGGCGAGCAGCCCCCTGCTGCTTGGCTTTGCTCCGAACGAGGTTTCCCGTGCCCCTCCCGTTGCCGGAAGGGCGGTGGGCTCTTGCCCCGCCTTTTCACCCTTCCCTCGCGATCCTCCCTCCGGAGGTCCGCTCTCACGCGCCCCGAAGGGCTCGATGAGGGGGTCTGTTTTCTGTGGCACTCTCTGTCCTCGCACGCAGGGCTGGGCTCGGCGTGCGAGTCCCGGGCGTTGCCCGGCGTTCCGCTCTGTGGAGCCCGGACTTTCCTCTCCCGCGCGCATCCGGTGAAGGGCGCACGCGTGAGCGGTGGCCTGATCTGCCCTTGCACAATGTCGGCTTTCAGCCGACATTGTGCAACCACGATCAGCGGCGGCAGGCCTGCCACTCCTGGTGGCATTCGTGCAATGCACGATGCCGGGAGCCGCTGATCGTGCTGTCTAGATCTCTTCTTCCTCGTCCTCCGGCGCCTCTTCCTCTTCCTCCTCTTCCTCATCTTCCTCTTCGGCTTCCTCGTCAACGATTGCCGTCTCGAGGGCTTCGTCCTCCTCGTCTTCCTGGTAGAAGAGGATTCGGCTGCAGTACGGGCAGAACTCCACGTGCTCGCCGCGCCGGACGGT
>JBEKXR010000139.1:0-8535 GCA_049511935.1 Spirochaetia bacterium
GGCGGGCCAAAGAGCAAGGGCGGCTTCTCCAGCAAGGTGGTATTGGAGATCAACACCTCGGCGGCGCGGATCCATCGGGGCCGACCATCCAGCCTCAACATGAACCGCTGCAGCCGAAAGATGCTCGCACGTTTGACCATCGCTATGACGTAGGCCAGACGGCCATAGATCTTTTTGTCCGCTGACTTGGTCTCATTCACCGCTTCCGGACTCATGCCGACGCTGACATTGGAAAAAAAACAGCGCTCGCCTACTTCCAGTGCATCCACATCGATTATGGCGTGATCACTGACCATCAGATCCACTGCCTCGTCTACTTTCAGAGGAATAAGCAGGGCGCGTGCCAAAAAATTGCCGGTGCCCAGGGGAAGAATCCCCAACGGAACTGGACTGTGTACCAAACCATTCGCGACGCCGACCAGTGTACCATCGCCGCCGGCCGCGATCACGAGAGAGGCGCCTCGTCCGCACGCCGCACGACAGATCGCTGCGACATCCTCCTTGCCCGTCGTCTCACGGATTTCCAGCGTCCACTGGGGAGGAGTGAAATGGCGCGCCAAAGCCGCGCGAACCTCATCGGCCTGGTTTTCTTTCCCGGCCTTGGGATTGAAAACAACGAAGACTTTTTGACTGGAATTGTCCATTGAAGCAGGTACCTCCCCCCAACTTCTTGATTCTCAATCTAATGATTTTTTCTACGAAAGCAATCAGCGGAATCATGAGAAGTCCAAGTCACGGTTCAGTGAGCCTCTTGCAATGTCTCCCCTTCCAGGAACTTTTGATACGCTTCAATGGCCTTCTCGCTCTCGGCAAACTTTCGAAATGGATTGTCCCTTGGGCCTGCTCCCCATCCGAAAATGTTCACGAATGTTGCGCCATGATTGAACAGGTTGCCCAGATACGTTTCCATGGAATTGCCTGTCTTCAAGAGCTCCGGGCTGCGGATAGGTGCTGAACCCAGGATAATGGTGCGGGCCGAAGGAGACGCAGGGCGGCGCAAAATTTGTCAACTCCAGATACGAGCCGGAGCGTTTCTTGTCAAATAGTGCTTTCGACAAAAAGGCTGTATGGGAAAAGATTTTCCCCCCTGGCACTCCACCTTCAGCCAGGGATTCTGCCCACAAATCGACAAAGTCTTTGACGATCACCGCCCGCGCTTCATCGATATCTTGCGGAGGATTATTTACATTGTAACCCTTGTTTGCCAGGGCGCAATAACCCAGGTACCCTCCGGTGTCAAAATCGCGACCAATCTGGGTTTCCCAGCCGGCGATGACGCCGAGAAAAAGCTCGACCTTACCCGCAGTTTTCAGGGCCGCCATTCCCCGTCGCACTTCGTCTCCGATCAGTGCGGCGCGTTTCATGACCTGTGCCTCTACGGCTGGACTGTTCAGGCAAAGTTGCGGCATGATCTTCGTTGGAGTCGAGGACCAGTCGAGTCGCCGACCGGTGTTCAGAGTCCTGTTCCAGTCCAGCCACTCGATATTCAGCGAACTGATATTCGGTTTTCCCATGACGATTCTGCCTTTCGCATTATGCAACATGTCCACAGGTCTGATCGTGGGAGTAATGGCAGGCAAGGGGCTTTTTCGTTCCAGCATGCACGCCCTGCTCGCAGTGGTTCTGGTGACCGCATCCAATTCTCTCCTCGGCGCCCTGATTGCGACCTATTGGTACGGAGGAATCACGGGAGGTGCCGCGGTTGACTACGTCGTCGTTGGCCTGCTGGCTACAGGCCGTACCGTCCTTTCAGCTGCTTTCCTTGCACGGATCCCCGTAAATCTCGTCGACAAAGGCATCGCAGTGTTTACTGCGTTCATCCTCCTTGGATACCTCTCCCGTCGATTCGGATGGCCCACCGGCCCGAGGCAATCGAGCAGGTGACCTCGAGCTTGGGATATTCCCCTACCCCAATTGGGGGAATTCCCCATTGCGTTGCCTCTGTCACGGCCATAGTGTACAGGCGAAGCAAAAAGTGCGGTCAAGAACGTGGAAAGGCGAGCGGGAAGAGTGGGTGCAGAGGCATCGCCCTTCCCGTTCTCTAGCTGTCAACTCTCCCGGCTTGCCTGCATGCGCCGATACGGCGGTTATCTCTGAAAACGTTTACCTTTTCGCCGCTTCCGAGAGCCTGGCCACGGGGGTTCGGGCCTTGATCGACCGGCCAGCACTTGCCAAGGCGTTGAAGCTCAACGCCGACCAATTAATCACACTGGCGCAGGGCGTCGGATTTCCGAAGAAATAGGGCCAGATTCCCCTTCGAATCAAGGGCTCAGCTCGGGTTCTGCATGTACGGGCGATAGGGAACGGGCTCCATCACTCGCAGTCGGGCCCAACTGGCCATTTCGTTCAGCTCGTTCGTGAGATCGCCGAAAGACGCAGGATAGTGATGATTCACCCTTTTCACCACGATCGTGTTCAGGAGCGTCGCGATATCGACAGGAGTCCCGTTCAGTTTCAAACCGTTTACCCACCCGCTGCTCCCCGCGTATCCGGGCTTTTTCTCCATGACATTTCCGGTGAGGATAAAGAGGTTGTCAAAGTCGTTCTTCATCGAGGCGACCGTGACCGGGCCCGGCTTGAACTGCATCTGCGCGACCACGCCGTCCCCCTCCCAGCATTCCCCCTTGTACCGGCCGATGTTGAAGTGGTTGTCCCAGGTCACGCCGGCCTCATCCGCCCAGCACTTCGGGGCCACGCCGCAATGCCAGAGGTTGAGGCTCGCGTCGGTCTCGTCGAAGGAAACGAGGTCATTCAGCGCTGACCTGCCACCGTTCATCGCGTTCATCGCGATCATCATGACCGCGGAGGTCACGTCGCCCTCACAAGGGGTGACGACGCCCTGCTCATTGAGCCGGCTCATCGCGGCGCAAACGGCCACGCCATAGACCTCCTGGAACCTGCTCCAGCAGCTGAGCGCGAGTGAATCGTACCCATTCTCCTGAGCGAAGTCGCGCAGGGCGAGGCTGATCCGTGCGAGCTTGTCCATGTGCTCGCCTTTCACGGTCTGCGAATTTGTCGAGCTCTCCGCGCGGATCTGGTCAAGCTCCGCACGGACGTCCCTGTCGGAATACTTCTTCGCCCGCTCGACGATCTCTTCCACCGTGTAGCGGGTCTGCAGGTATGTACCGAACCTTTTTTCCAATACCCGCTCGTCGATGTAGAGGTTCTCGAAACCGTTCGCAAGGCCCCCGATCTGCGCAATCCGGGACTGTCGCAGCGCCTTGAGGGCCGCCAGCGCGCGGACAGTCACAGTAAAGCGCTCCTGGAACATCGGACTGTCGGGCCTGCCGTAGAACCATTTGAAGGGGATGTCGTGCAGGGAGAGATAATTGCCCACGATAGCGCCCAGCATGTTCGTTCCGCAGAAGGAGTTCAGCTGCAGTACGCCGCTGGTCGTGGGCTCGGGCACCGACCAGAGGCCGAGGCGGCTCTTCACCCGTGCCAGCGGGAGGATGACCCTGCCGAAGGGCAGGCTCGCGTTGAGAAGCATGGTGAGATCGACCCCTTTCTCGTCCATGAACGCGCAGGCCTTGCGGCCGTCCTCCTCGCTGCGCAGAGGCTCGCGGAGGATGGACAGGTCGAAGCCAAGGGACGCCGAGAGGGCGGTCATCTGGTCCATAACGGCGGAGATCAATCCCGTGTCGTCACCGGGCATGTTGATGTGCACGGCTCCCGCCAGCCCGATGTGCAATCTCGTGGTGCGCGGCATGTTTCCTCCAGTCGGTTCCTACGCCTTCTTCCCGAAGCGCGGAAAGAGGCGAGCCAGGGCATCGTAGCTGTCGTTCAAGAGGCTCTTCGCCTCGCGGTAGACAGGGGCCGTGGCGGGGTCTGGGCTCGTGCGGTCCCGTGCCTCGATGAAACGATCCGCCACGTCGAAGCTCTTGAACACCCCGCACCCGACCCCTCCGATGATCGCGGCTCCAATGGAGGTGGCTTCCTCGAGGTAGTTCGGTTTCACGATGTCCGCCTCGTACACGTCGGCCATGATCCTCCGCCATACCTCGCCCTTCGCGCCGCCTCCGATCACGGTGATCTCTTTGATGGGCAGATGGCCACGGAATATGTCCAGGATGATGCTGAGGTTCAGCGAGACCCCCTCGAGAACGGACCGCAGGACGTCGGCGCGCGTGTGCTCGAGCGTCAGGCCGATGAAGGCGCCTTTCGCATCCGGATCCCAGCGCGGCGTGCGTTCGCCGAGGAGGTAGGGGAGGAAGATGATGCCGTTGGCTCCCGGGGGGGATTTTGCGATCTCCCTGTTCAAGAGCTCGTACGGGCTGAAACCGAACTCGTTCCCCACCGATGTCTCGAAGGTACCCATGATTTTCTTCAGCCATGCGTACGCGCCCCCTGCGGTCTGCATGGTGCCGCAGGGGTGGACGTAACCGGGCACGGCGTGCGCCCAGGTGAAGGTGCGCATCGCATCGTCATAGATAGGCTGTTGAGCCGTCGTTGCGATCCACGAGGAGGAGCCAAGATAATTGTACGTAATGCCCGGCCTCACCGAGCCCACGCCCACCCCCGCACAGACGCCGTCACCGCCGCCGGCCACCACCGGGATTCCCGGCGCAAGGCCCAGTGCGGAGGCGGCCTCCCGAGAGAGCTCGCCGACGACGTCCGTGGATTTCTTCAGCTCGGGAAGCTTCTCGCCGTCGATGCGCGCGGCTGAAACGAGCTTCTCCGACCAGCGCAGGGCGGCCAGGTCGAGAAGGTTTGTCCCGGAGGCATCCGAGTACTCCGTTGCAATGGCACCGGTCAACTTGAAGTTCAGCCAGTCCTTCGCGTGGAGCATCTTGAAGGTGCGCGCGTAGACCTCAGGCTCGTGCGCCTTGACCCACATGAGCTTCGTCGCCGAGTACGAGGAGCTGGCCCGATGACCCGTGATCCTGTAGACATCCCGGGCATCGACGCGCGTGAGGAGGGCGTCGCACTCCACGACGGACCGCTGGTCGCAGTACAGGATGGACGGCCGCAGGGGCCGGCCCTCGCGGTCCACGCAGAGACATCCCATCATTTGCCCGCTGAAGGAGATTGCGGCCACCCTCCCGGCCTTGAGCTCGGGTTCCATGGCCTGCGTGGAGGCGCACACAGCCCTCCACCAGTCCTCGGGATCCTGCTCCGCCCAGTTTCCGTTGAAGAAGCGCGCCTCGTACGGTGCCACCACGCTGCGCACCAACTCTCCATCGGTTGTGAAGAGGGTCGCCTTGTTCCCGGACGTGCCCAGATCGTGGGCGAGTATGTACTCCTTCATGCCTGCGTTCTCCTCAGAACCGAAGAAGGGTCTTGATCGCCCCGGGATCTTCAGTGGCGCGAAGCGCCCGCGCGGCCTCGAGGAGGGGGAACTCCCCGGTCAGGAAATCGGCGTGGGAGAGCGCCCCCTGGCGGATCCATTCGAGCAGCGGCGTCTGCGCAGCGGCCTCCGCCGCCCGCGTGGGCCACTGGTGCACGAACAAGGTGAAGTTGTAGGGGCCCGAGTCCTTTGCGATCGTGAGCGTGGGGCTGGCAACGACGCCGTAGACACAGATAGCACCAGCCATCCGGATGAGGGGGAGGGCCGCGTTGACGATCTGCTCGCTTCCCACGGCATCGATGACGGCATCCAGCGTCTTTCCCCTCTCGGCGGTGAGGGTCGTCAGCGCCTCCGCATCGGGTTCGAACACCTCATCAGCTCCGAGGCTCCGTGCCCGGGCCCTCTTCTCGGGAATAGGGTCCACCACTCCGATCCAGCCGAGGCCCAGCAGCCGGGCGAAGCGGCAGAAGCTGAGACCTACGGGACCGGCGCCGAAGACCAGGATATCGTCGCCCTTCGAAAGCTGGAAATCGCTGAAGCCCGCATAGACTTCGCGCCACGTGCACAGAAGACCGGCCGCCTCCAGGGGAATGTCCTCGGGAACCTTTTTCATGATCTGGAACACGTCGCTCCATCCATGCGCTTCATCGGCCACGCCGTCGGCGACCATGGCCGCGTGGTCCGTGGCCACGACGTATTCGCTGTTGCCGCCCCAGCCCGAGGAGTAGCGCGTGTCGGTCGGATGCAGGAGCAACCCGCCGATCACGCGGTCACCGGCATGGAACGATCGGACCTTCTCTCCCACGTCCTCGACCGTTCCCGCGCTTTCGTGGCCGAGGAGAAGGGGATACTTGTCCCGCCCGATGCCCGGGAAGTGGCCGCTCACGAGCTTGCGATCCGTCGCGTTGCAGATGTAGGCGAGGTTGTTCTTCACGATCGCTTCGTAGGGACCGGGAGAGGGCTTGGGCACCTCCACGATTTCGACCCTGCCGGACTCGATCACCGCGACCGCGCGCATCGTCCTACTCCACCGTCTTCAGCCAGCCGCCGTCGACGTAGTAGCTGGAGCCGACGCAGTAGCTGGACCGGGGGGAAGAGAGGAAGACGTAGAAGTGCGCCAGCTCCTCCGGCGTGGCGAAGCGCCCGATGGGCGCGTTGTCCCTGGCGATCTTGTCGAGGTACTGCTCTACGGTCGTCGTGGTGCCCTGCGTGAGGAGCGCCGCGGTCTTCTTCCAGTCCGGTGTGAGGATCAGCCCTGGGTTCACCACGTTGACACGGATGTTGTCCTTGATGAGCTCGTTGGCGAGGCATTTGGACATCATGACGAGCGCGGCCTTCGTGGTGTTGTAGATGGGCTCGTACCCGAGGGGCTGTTTCGCGCAGATCGAGGCTGTGTTCAGGATCACGCCGCCTCCTCTCTTGCGCATCTGGGGGACCATTGCGCGGGAAAGCCGGATGGCGGCCATGACATGCAGTTCCCAGAAGTGGTTCCACTTCTCGTCCGGGGCGTCGAGGATCGTTTCCGATGTCCCGGTGCCCGCGTTGTTGATCAGGATGTCCACGCCGTCGAAGAAGCCGTCAATGCGGGCCACGGCGGAGTCGATGTCTTCCTTCCGAGAGACATCTGCGGAGATCCCGAGGCTCCTCACGCCATGCGCTGCGCCCACCTGGGCGGCTTCCCTTTCCACGCGCGACTTATCCCGGGCCATGACGACTATCTCGACGCCCTCGGCGGCCAGCGCGTGTGCGATGGCGAGCCCGATTCCCACGCTGCCGCCGGTGATCACCGCGCGCTTTCCCTTCAATTCGAGGTCCATTTGATGACCCTCCGTGCGCTTCCATCTTAGTGTACAACCTGCTGCTTGTCAATTAGTCTCAATTGTTTGAAAATATCGTTATAGAATATATTGACAGTTTATCGATTTCTGCTATTCTTAGAGCGCGATCCAGGTCCGCAGTGTCGGGAAACGGGTCAAAATGGGTCGAAACGGCGAGGCGGAGGTTTCCATCAAGATCCACAAGCAGAACAACATCCGCAGTGTTCTTGCTCTGATACGGCGGCGCGACACCTTTTCTGTGGCGGAAATCTCGCAAGCGGTACACCTGAGCAAGACGACGGTGAAGAAGACGATCGATCTCCTTGCCGCGATGAAGCTCGTGCTCTCTGCCGGCAAGGGCGAGTCCACAGAGGAAGGCGGAAAGAAACCAGAGCTCTACCGTTTCAACAGGAACTTCGGATACGTCATCAGCATCCATATCACTCCCGATGCGATCATCGCTGTCACGGCCGACCTCGGCGCGGACATCACCTACTACAGGAAACTGGAAGTGACGACGGAGCGCGGCCTGGACTTTATCCTCGGCCAGCTGGTCGAGATCATCCGCGGTTTCGTGGCGATAAAGGCGAGCAGCAGCGAGAAGCTCATCGGTGTGGTCCTTGCGCTCCCTGGACTCGCCGACGCGTCAAGGGGAATCTCGATCTACTCTCCGCACTACCCCTCCTGGGGAAGAAACGTGCCGCTCGTGCAGCTTCTCCGCGACAAGCTGGGGGACGGCTACGACGTGCCCATTTTCATCGACTGTGTGAACAGGTACCAGGCGGTTGCGGAGCGGGAAAAGGGCGTCGCAGACGGCGTGACCAACTTCATCATCATCGACGCGCTGAACGAAGGCTTGGGCTCGGGGATCATGACGCACGGCGAGCTGGTCCGCGGCTCCCAGAGCCTCTCAGGGGAAATCGGCCACATGACGCTGAACCCGGTCGACGGTCCCCCCTGCATCTGCGGGAACCGCGGCTGTTTCGAGGCCATGGTATCCGCGAAACGCCTCCGAGAGATGATCAAGGACGCGCGGGCGCGCGGCGTGAGCTCCTCCCTGTTCTCCAACGGTATGCCGGACGACATCCCGATTGACGTCGTCTGCGAGCTGGCGAGCAAGGGGGATCCGTTCTGCACCTCCCTCATCGAGGACGTGGCCCGGTGGTTCATCGTGGGCCTGGGGAACATCATCATGGTGAACGATCCCGAGCTCATCATCATCCAGGGCCAGTACGTCAAGGCCGGCACCTGGTTCCTGGAGAGGCTGCGTGAGGGCATCAGGCACATTGGGCTTCCCGACGTGGAGAAGCGGGTCCGGATCGAGTATTCCAATCTCGGCGAAGAGCGCGGTGTCGTAGGTGGCGCTTTCTTCATGATCGACGATTTCTTTTCCAAGAGAGTCGTTTTTGCCACCCGCCAGGCAGCTGCATA
>JBEKXR010000140.1:0-8497 GCA_049511935.1 Spirochaetia bacterium
GGCTCCGTCATCTACACGCAGAACGGCTACTTTGCCCGCGAGTTCGCCCGCCGCACCCACGGCGGGATGGTGGGCGTCAACGTGGGCATTCCAGTGCCCGTGGGCATGTTCGGCTTCACCGGCCACAAGAACTCATTCTTTGGCGACCTGCACACCATGGGCACGGACGCGGTGCGCTTCTTCACCGAGCTGAAGACCGTCACGGCCCACTGGTTCTCCGATGAGGAGGCACGCGAAGCAAAGGTGGTCAATACCTGGGACGGCATGATCTCGATGCCGGACAAGAAGTAGCTTCCTTCCGGACAGAAAAGGCCCGCCGCACGGCGGGCTTTTTTGTCTTCAGGCCCGGACCTCAGAGGATATAGAATAGGTACAGCAGCAGGTTGCAGGCCAGGACCACGATCATCATCGCGGGATACGACACCCGGCAGTAGTACCCCCAGCCCACTTTCTTCTTTGTCAGCCGCTCGTACGTGGAAATCGCCACCACGTTCGCCGAGGCGCCGATCGGGGTTCCATTACCGCCAATGTCCGTTCCCAGCGCCGCTGACCACACCAGCGGCCCGAGGGTGAACCCGTGCAGCCCGCTCATGTGCTTGAGGATCGGCGCCATCGTGGCGGCGAAGGGGACGTTGTCCACGACCGAGGAGCCGAATGCGCTCACCCAGAGGATGATGGTGATCGCGATGAAGAAGTTCCCGCCCGAAAGCTGCCGAACCGTGTTGGCCACCACGGTGAGCAGGCCGACGTGTTCCATCGCCCCCACGATGATGAACAGGCCGGCGAAAAAAACGATCGTCGCATAGTCGATCTTCTGGACCACCTCCCCCATCTTCTTGCCGCCCATGAGGAAGGCCAGCACGGCACCAGTCACGGCGACGGTGGCCACCGAGAGATGCGTCATCTGGTGCGTGACGAGCGCGACGATGACAAAGATGAGCGAAATTACCCCGGCGGCGAAGAGCCGCGTGTCCTCGATCGCGGCTCCAGGATTGAGGGCGTCCACCTCTTTCTGGAGCCGCTTCGGATTCTTCATGAGCCTCTTCCGCGCGGGGCCTATCTCACGCCTGAAGAACCACGTGAAGAAGGCAGTGTTGATGCTGAACCCGATCCAGGCAATCACGCCCGTGTTTTTCACGAAATCCATGAAGGAGAGCTGGAAATACGTCCCCAGAATCACGTTGGGGGGGTCTCCCACCATCGTGGAGCTTCCACCGATGTTCGCTGCGCAGATCTCCGAGATGATGAGCGGGAGGGGGTTGATACCGATGTGGGCCGCGACCTCGATTGTGAGCGCGGACATGAAGAGCATGACCGTGATGCTGTCCACGAAGGCCGAAAGGAATCCCGCGACAAACGGGAAGAGAATGAACAGCTTCAGCGGATCCAACTTCACCCATCGCGCGCTGTGCAGGCCCAGCCAGCGGAAGAAGCCCGAAAGGCTCATGGTCTCGATGATCGCCATCATCCCGAAGATGAAGAGAATCGTCTCCCAGTTCTCGTACCGGATGAGGTTCTCCGGGCCAAGCACGAAGGCGAATGCAAGCACGGCGCCGACGATCGCGGCGATGGTGCGGTTCACCTTCTCGGAGACGATGAGTCCATACGACAAGACGAATATCCCCAGCGCAATCCACTGTTGAGTTGTGATGGCGGCCCTCCGTGATGTCGGATTGGGTTCGAATCCTAACGGATGCGCCGCGCAAATGCAAACTTTTTTTTCGAAAGCGAAGAAATTTATTTCTGCCCGGAACCTGAGGCGGGCGCGAACATCCCCATTCCCTTCTGGGACTCGCCGTCGAGGAACACGTGGAGGAGCAGGCCATCGCGGACGGACGGCACGTTGATCACCCGGATCACGTCGGCCAGGCCGGCGATGGTGGGGTCAATATCCGCGATAGCGTTGCGCGAGCCGAGCAGAAATGTTTCGTTCAACCGGCTTCCCTTCGTGTCAGGGTACAACGGCATGATCGCGATGTCCGCCTCCACGAGGTCCTGGAAGAAATGCGTGCCGTATGAGACTTCGGGGGTGTACCCGTCCCGGGCAAAGGCGATCTCCACCAGGAGCCGTGTGTTGTTGATGTCCGAGTAGCTCACCCGCACGCCGAGGTTGATGTCGTTGCTGCCCCACCGGCCCGGGCCCATCAGGGCGTAGCGGTGGCCGGCGAGGCGCTTGTTGAGCTGGCCCACGGCCCACCCGACCTTGTGCTTTTTCTCCACCGTATCCAGCCGGTCGTACGCGCGCGGGTCCACGTACACCACGTACTCGATATCGGTGATGACTGCGTTGGAAAGCCCCGACTGCGTGATGAATAGTGTGTTCTCATCGAGGACGCCCACGGGGAGGACCACCCGTTCCACCTCGCGGCGCATCGAGAGGGACCGGCACTGGAGGATGTACAGCTTGTTGTCATCCCAGGCGAACTCGATGTCCACCGGCCTGCCGTAGGCGCCCTGGACCGTGGAAAGAACCTTCTTCACCAGGGGCACGAATGCGGACTTGGTGAGAAGGTTTTCGAATGTCAGGCACAGCGAGGCAGGCGGGAGGTCCTGCGTTCGGAAGAGCGGGGCGCGCATTTCCCCGTCCTCCATGAGGGAGGCCGCGAGGAACAGGTCCGGGTGCCGGCTCTCCTCCGCAAGGGTCCGGAAATCGATCGTCGTGAACTCACCCGTGCGGAGGTTGATCGCATCCACCATTTTCTGGGAGTACTTGGAAATCTGCTCGGGAGTGACCTCCGGCCTGAGGGCAGGATGGCTCAGGGGGATCATGCGGGGATAGTCCCCGCCGACGCGGTCCACCGCGCGGGTGCCCAGCCCGAAGACGAGGCGCACCAGCCCGTCGGACTTGCGGATCCGGGGGTTCCAGACCCACGCGTTGGAGGAGTACATGACGCCAGCGGCCAGCGGAAAAAGCCAGTCGCCGAATCTCCTGCCGACGACCTTCTGCACGATCATGGCCATCCGTTCGTTGTAATCGAGCAGGCCATGGTCCCTGCGGTAGATAATCGGGTCCGGGCCGTACATGCTGGCGAGCACGGTCTTCACGCCGCTGATGAACGCGGACAGCCGCTGGTCCTCGCTGCCCTGGTTGGGGAGGAAGATGGACTGGTATTTCCCCGAAAAGGCGAGCCCGAAGCTGTCTTCGAGGTAGCTCGAGGAGCGCACGATGATGGGATGCTCACCGATCTGGCGGATCAGCGTACGGAAATCCTCCACGACATCCGGGGGAAACGCCGCCTTGTCGAACAGCCCGCCGACGAGCTTGAACTCCTCGTCGATGGCGTCGCGGTCCCGGTACTTGTGCGTGTGAAATCCGTAGAAATGATTGCGGTCGATGAAATCCGACATCACCCCCGAGCTGATGTACCAGGTGTCCGGCACGGCGATGTATTTTTCGAAATCCGCATCCCGTTGGGACAGGATAGGGAGGAGGATCTTCTGCGCCACGATCATCCCTGCCGTCTTGCCCCCCAGCCTGCCCGGGTAGGTGACATGGCCGATCGTGTGGCCCAGCACGGTGTCGATGTCGCGGATGGTGACGTGATTCTTGGCGATGCCGATGAACGGGAGCTGGCTCGAGATGTAGTGGGAGAGGAGCGCGACGCGGATGCCCTCGGCTTCCTCCCGTGAAATGTACAACTCTCCCTTGGGGATATCGCAGAACTCGCGCAGGGCGCGCCAGATTGCCTCCGCGCTTGCATGCTCTCCCGCCACCACCCTGCCCAGCTCCTGGCAGCGATCGCGCTTGCGCACGAGGTTGACCCAGTTCTCCACCTCCTCGGTGGAGAGAACGCTCGCGAAGAGGAGGTCGATGATGCTGTCCGTGTACTCCGCGCGGCCGGCGTCCGTGTCCGGCACTCCGTCCGCCGCCATGTACCGCCCCACGATGCCCGCGAGGCTTTCCCGCGCGATCACCCCGCGCTCCACCAGGACGTCGAGAAAGGTGGAGCGCATCTGGGGCAGCAGCTCGGGATACCGGGCGATCTGCCGGAAGAGCCGATAGCCCTTGATCGGGCTGGGAGTGAAGGGGAGCTCGGTTTCGCTCACACCCACCCGCGCTGCTTGCATGCCTCGGCGACCCGGCTCACCGAGACAAGGTACGCCGCTTCTCTCATGTTCACCTTGTGCCGCTCGTGCATCGCGTACACGTCCTGGAACGCCTTTGTCATCTTCTCATCCAACCTGCTGTAGACCAGGTCCAGATTCCAGTAATAGTTGTAGGCGTTCTGCACCTGCTCGAAGTACGACACGGTGACCCCACCCGCGTTCGCCAGGAAATCAGGGATGACAAATACGCCTTTCTTGAAGAGCACGGCATCCGCCTCGGGAGTCGTGGGGCCGTTGGCCAGCTCGCAGACGATTTTCGCCGAGATTCGCGAGGCGTTGACGTCGGTGATCACGTTCTCCAGGGCAGCGGGGAAGAGCACGGCGACGTCGAGCTCAAGGAGCTTCTCGTTGGAGATTGCCGATGCTCCCGGGAACCCTTCGAGGCTTCCCTTCTTCTGCTTGTAGTCGACCAGCGCCTTCACTTCGATGCCGTTGGGGTTGTGGACGCCGCCCTGCGAGTCGGAAGCAGCCACCAGTTTCATGCCCAGGAGGCTGGCACCGAGGGTCGCCGCGTGCTGGCCGGCGTTGCCGAAACCCTGGATGGCCATCGGCTTCCCCTTGAGGTCCATCCCGAGCCGGGCCGCGGCCTCCCGCGTCACGTAGATCCCGCCGCGGGCGGTCGCGTCGCCGCGCCCGGCCGAGCCTCCCAGGGAGAGGGGCTTACCCGTGATAACGCCCGGGCTGTGCTCGCCGATGATCGTCTCGTACTCATCCATCATCCACGCCATGATGTCCGGGGTGGTGTATACGTCGGGAGCCGGCACGTCGCCTCTCTCCGAGAGGAAACGGCCGACGGCCCGGACATACGCTCGCGCCAGGCGCTCTTTCTCGCCGACCGAGAGCTCTTTCGGATTGCAGGTCACGCCGCCCTTTGCTCCGCCGAGCGGCAGGTCGACGACCGCCGTCTTCCAGGTCATCCACGCCGACAGGGCGCGGACCGTGTCGATGGTCTCGTCGGGGTGCCAGCGCAGCCCTCCCTTGGTCGGCCCCCGCGCGCCATTGTAGTGCACGCGGTATCCGCGAAAGATCCGCGTCGTGCCGTCGTCCATGCGGACGGGGAACGTGACCTGCAGCTCGCGCTGGGGCCATCGAAGGAGCTGGTGCGTCGCCTCGTCCAGGCCGAGGGTGGCGGCTGCCGTGTCCAGCTGCTTCTGGGCGATCTTGAAGGGGTTGAGCTCAGCCATCCGTGCGTCTCCTTGGGGTGGGGCTTTGCGGGAACTATAGTCTGTTGGATTTCGGTTTGCAAGCAGAACGGGCCGCTTCTAGCTGTATGCATTCCGTATCTTTCGTATATTTATCCAATGACTATATTGAGCCGAGCAGCCCTGTGCTGTCTCGTCGCTGTTCTCCCGCTGGCCGGCGCCGCCGCGCAGGCGCGGGAGGTCACGGGACTCCAGACATTCAGGCTCGACAATGGGCTTGAAGTGTTCGTCGTGGAGAATCACACAGTGCCCCTCGCGAGGATCCAGGTCACCTTCCGCACAGGGGCGATCAGCCAGACTCCGCAGACCGCGGGCCTCTTCCACCTGTACGAGCACATGCTGTTCAAGGGGAACCGCGCGTACCCGAACCAGACCGCCCTGCAGGCCGCGATGAAGGACCTCGGCGTGGCGGACTGGAACGGCGGCACGACACAGGAAAGCGTGTCCTATTACTTCACCGTCCCGTCCGACAGGACCGGAAAAGGCATCGAGTTCTGGGCGGACGCGGTACGGTCCCCCCTCCTGGACCCCGTGGAGCTGCAGACGGAAAAGGATGTCGTGGTGAGCGAGATCCTGGGCGGATTCAGCGATCCCGGCAATATCTACGGCTCGGCGATCCAGAAGGCGCTGTACTGGAAATTCCCCTGGCGCAAGGACGTGGCAGGTTCGGAGACGCTGGTGCGGTCCGCCACGGTGCAGATGCTCCGAGACATGCGGGATACCTGGTACGTGCCGAACAACGCTGCGCTCTTCGTGGGCGGCGATGTGGATCCCGGCGCGGTGCGAGCAGCCGCGCAGAAGTTGTTCGGCGACTGGAAGAGGGCGAAGGATCCATGGGCCTCCCCTCCCCCGCCCCATCCTGCCCTGCAGAAGGACCTGTACATGGCGTCCGCCGATGAGCAGATGTACTCCGGTCTGGTATCGGTGGATCTCCGTTTCGGGGGCCCCGATGTGCAGCGAAGCGCCGAATCGACCTATGCCGCCGACGTCTGGTCGAAGCTCCTCGAGGATCCGAATGGCAGATTCCGCACGACTCTCTTCAGGAAGGTCCCCGGGCAATACAACAAGGATTACATCTCCGCAGGGTACCTGACTCGCCGGGACGGAGGGGCGCTGAGCTTCTCCACCTACCTGACCGTGCTGCCGGGGCAGGATACGTTCCAGCGGGCGGCGGCAGTGAAGAAGGCGTTCGTAGATGAGATGGCGGCGATTGCCTCGGACCCCGCGTATTTCAGCACGCATGACTACCAGGTGCTCACCCGGCAGATCGCCGATGACCGCATCTGGGAAAGGGAAACGGCGGACGGGTTCATCGGAACCCTCGCCTTCTGGTGGGCGTCCGCGAGCACCGCGTACTACCTCGGCTACAATGACGCCCTGCAGAAGATCACTCCTGCCGACATCACCCGGTTCATCTCCACGTACATTCTCGATCGGCCCAGTGTTCTCTCCGTGCGCATGAACCAGCAGGATTTCGACCGGGAGGGGGCCTCCGCGGCACGACAGGGGTGGTCATCGATCACGAAGGACAATGCATACTGGTGGGCCGATCAGGCGAAGGGAGACGGACAATGAAAAAATCGCGGTTCCTGGCGGCCACGGTATGCCGTGGCATTCGTGCCGCTGCGCTTGCCGCAGCCCTGGTTCTTCCCTTCGGGGCCGCTGCCCAGGCCGCCCAGCTCACCCGCGAGCAGACGCTCTTCGATTCAGGGGCGATCAACGAGTTCGCAAAGGAAAACCTGGGGTCCTTTTCGACCGCGACCCTGAAAAACGGGATCCCGGTGGTGATCAAGCGCTCGACGAGCAACAGGATCCTCACATTGAAGGCGGTGCTCACGGGCCACGTGTCCTACACGCCGGTCGACAAGGCCGGCTTGGAAGCCGTGATGCTTACAATGCTCACGCGGGGATCGGCGCACTACACGTACGCGGACATCCAGCGGATGACGTTCGAGACTTCGTCCGACATGGTTCCCCGATACGGTTCCTACGATCTCACCTCGCTGGACCTCGTCACAATCGACACCTACTTTCCCCGGCTCTTCCCGATGTACGCGGATGCCTTTCTGCACCCGTCCTGGAACGAGGAGGAGTTCCCCCGCGTGGTGAGCGACTTCAAGCTGCAGAAGCAGGAGGAGGAGAGCGACCCCTTCTCCTCCGCCGCGCTGCGCCTGGATGAAAAGTTCTTTGCCGGGCATCCCTACGCGGCGACGTGGGCGGGGGTCGGAGATTCGCTGGACCGCATCACTCTCGATGACATTCGCTCCTATTACGGCCAGGCCGTCACCGCGGGGAGGCTCATCCTCATCGCGGTGGGGAACTTCGACCCGAAGACGCTGGTTCCGATGCTGGAAGACTCATTCGGTTCGCTCCCCCGCACGACCTCCATTCGACCGCCCGTCCCGTCGCTCCTGGGCTCCGTGACGCCTGACCTCCTCGTGGCCCCGTATCCCCGGTCGGAAGGCCTGGCCTACGTGAAAGGGCAGTTCGCAATGCCTGCTCCCGACAGCCCGGACTACCCTGCGTCGCTCGTCGCCTTCAACCTGCTCGACGACATCCTCTTCGAGATCCTGCGTACGCGCAACGGGGCCTGCTACAGCGTCGAAGCGAATGTCGACGGGGGCACGGCAAGCTACGGGGACATCACGGTCTTCCGCACGACGGTGCCGGGCAAGGTGAAACCTCTCGTGGACGAGGCCATCGGCGTGCTCGCCTCCGGCCGGAGCATGTCGGGCAACGTCACGGTGTCCGCCGCAGGGAAAAGCGGTCTGGGCAGCGCGGCCGCGGCCCAGGCGGCGGCGTTCGTGCCGATCGCACAGGCGCTGCCGTTCTACAAGCTGAAGTTCCTCACCCAGTTCTATTCGGGCCAGCAGACGAACAGGCTCATTGCCTCGCAGATCGCCGGTTCGGTCTTCTACCACGGCGACTACCGCCACTATCTCCTCCTGACGGACAGGATCAACGGGGTGACCGCGGAGGACGTCGTCAGGGTGGCGAAAAAATACCTCGTCGACAACCCGATGCTGTGGATCGTCCTCGGGGATCCCGCGCTGTTGAAGGGCGTGCCAAGGGACGACTTCCTGAAGCAGACCGGGAGCTGAAGAGGCCGGCCATGAAACACACTGAGTATTCCTGGAAGACGTCCGATGGGCTTTCAGTGTTCGCGCGCACCTGGGAGCCGGAGGGTG
>JBEKXR010000141.1:0-8342 GCA_049511935.1 Spirochaetia bacterium
CTGTACCAGGGAATCCGGGCCGTGCCCTGGCGGGACCTCCTGGCGCCTTTCCCCGCGGTGACGGTGGATGCGCGGAGCGCAGGATCGAAGCTCACCGCGGCCCCTTCCCTGCAGTCGGTAGCCAAGAAAGCGATCGTCGATGCGATGACAGGCTCCGCGACTCGAATGCCGGAAACCGGCCCTCGCTACGATGTGCAACTCAGCCTGCAAAAGGATCGAGCCACTGTCTCCCTGGACACGACTGGTCCCGGCCTGCACAAGCGCGGGTACCGCCGGCACACCGGAGACGCGCCGCTCCGCGAAAACCTCGCGGCGGCGCTCGTGCTTCTCTCCCGATGGGATCCTTCGCGTCCCTTCGCGGACCCGGTCTGCGGCTCCGGGACGATCGCCATCGAGGCGGCCCTCCAGGCCGCGAACATTGCGCCCGGATTGGGCCGCAGGTTCGCCGCAGAAGACTGGCCGCTCTTCCCCGTTCCCCTTTTGATCGAGGTTCGGGCATCGGCACGCGTTGCACAGGTTCGGACCGTGAACGCAGGCATCGATTCTTCCGACCGTGATCCTGCCATGGTCAAGGCTGCCGCGGCCAACGCCGCCGCCGCAGGCGTCGCGGAGCTCATACGATTCCGCACCGCCCCGCTTGAGTCCTTCTCACCCACCGTGGAGTTCGGGTGCCTGGTCTGCAATCCGCCGTACGGTGAACGCCTTGGAAGTGTGCGCGAGGCGCAGGAGCTCGCGCGTGTCATGGGGTCTTTGCGGCACCGCGCGCCGACGTGGTCATTTTTCGTGCTGAGTGCCCTTGAAGATTTCCAGCGGTGCTTCGGCGCACGGGCCTCCCGCAACCGCAAGCTTTATAATGGGAACATTCGCTGCTGGTACTACCAGTACTTCGGGCCGCTGCCGCGCTGAGTTGCTTATTCCGTTCCCTGGATGACCGTTTCTCGAAGGAAGGAGGAGACGAGGGAGGCCATTTCGCGTGTCGTCGCCGGCGACATGATCGCCCCGGCGAGCACGTGGCCGGCAGCATTCGGAATTTCCACCAGCCGCTTTCTTGCGCTCCCGATACGCGCGTAATATTTCTTCAGCTCGGGAATGCTCACGACGTCGTCCCTGTTCGAATAAATCCAGAGGGAGGGAACCGTGATGCCTTCCAGCCGCACCTTTCGGCCGAGCTTCACCGTGGCCATCATCGTCACCAGGGCTTTTGAAGGATACCTCTTCGTCCAGTAGCGGGCGTCCAGGTCGTTTCTCGCGGGCACGGTGCGGACAGGACCAATAACGGCCGAGAGGATGATGCTGCGCACCGGCCACGGCCAGAGCAGGAGCTCGGCACCGGGGTCCGCGGGCTTCACGTTTGCCGAGGCCAAAACGAGGGCGGCGACGCGGGGCGCCTTCTGTGCGGCAAGCCACAGGGCAAGAGGCGCGCCGTTCGACGTGGCTGCGACGATGACGCGGTCTCCGATGCGCTCACCGATGCGGTACGCTTCCCAGGTGTCGTTGATCCAGTCGTCGAGGGTCGCGGCGGCAAGCGCATCGCCCGTCATTCCGTGACCGGTGAGCCTTGTATAGAAGATATTCGCGCCGATCGTGTGTGCGACCTCGTCGTAGACGGGCGCCACTTCCTGCCGTGTCGCGGTGAACCCATGGAGATAGATGATCGAGAACGGCGTCCGGGAGCCCGGCTTCCCTGCCCACATGATCACCTTCTCCGCCCCGGGAGTGATGCCGGGAATGCCGGCCTCTTTTTCCCGGAGGTAACGGTCGAGGTCCTGCGGAAGATCGACAGGTCTGAGGGTGTACCGCGTGTCGACGCAGGAGGCGAGGGACAGGGAGAGAACAGCGATGCAGGCTCCGACTTTCAAATGCGTATTCATGGCCGCATCCTATGCGCGCCAGCCTCAGGGGTCAACGCGTCTTTCGCAGCCGGCAGACGAAGAACCCCTCCTTCTGCGCATCAGGGAAGATGCGAAGCGCTCTCGAAATCCGGGGGTCGAGGCCCCGCGCCATCCCCGCATAGGTGCCGGGAATCGCAAGCGGCATCTTCTCCACCTCCAGGGGGAGTGTGTCGAGGGCCCACTGGACGATCCTCTCGTTCTCATCGAGGTTCAGGGTGCACGTGGAATACACCAGCACGCCGCCGCGCTTCAGCGCGCCCGTGCCGCTGGCCAGCAGGCGCCGCTGCAGGCGGACGCACTCTGCGACCGTCTTTGTGGACCATGATCGCGACGTGCCGGGCTCGAAGACGACGAACCGCCCTTCGCCCGAGCACGGCACGTCCACCAGGACCCTGTCGAAACCTTCGGGCAGCTCTTCTCCCAGCTTTTCCCCGCGGCCGACCCTGACGTCGACGATGCCGCAGCCCTGCAGCCGGAGGTTGTACGCGAGCCGCTGGGCCCTGAGCGGATCGACGTCGTTGGCGAGAATAGCACCGCGGTTTTCCATGAGGGCTGCCATCTGGGTGGTCTTGCTCCCCGGCGCGGCGGCGATGTCGAGGATGCGTTCGCCCGGCCGCGGACCCAGGACGAGCGCGGGGACCATGCTGGAGAGGCTCTGCAGGTAGACGTGTCCTTCGCGATAGGCGTCCCAGGACTCCACGTCGCGCTCGCGCAGGTCGCGCAGCACGAACGCATCGGGATACCACCGGACCCGTTCGTGCTTCACGGCGCGCTCGCGGAAGAAACCGAGGATCGCCGCCGGGCCCGAGCGGAGGGTGTTCACTCGCAGCGTCGTGCGCCGGCGCGCCCCCATGCCGCGCAGAATGGCTTCCGCCGCTGCCTGCGGGAAGGCCGCATCCAGTGCCTGGATGAAATCTCGCGGGAGGCGCCGGCGCGCCTCCCCGACGGATGCCGGGGGAGTCACGCCGCACACTGTACCATGGGCGCCCTTGACTTTCGCGCGCGACTTCCGTATCGTGTGAGCCAATCCCGATGCGCTTCCTGTCCTCAATTCCAACAGCGGCGCGGATGCGTGCTTGGCTGGGGGACGTCGCCCGCCCCGTTCGAATCGCCGCGAGGTTCCTCCGCGCGACGGTGGTGCTCGTCATCGCCTGCCACGCGGTGCTGTTACTCTTTGTTCTCCTTGCCAGCCTCGCGCTCCTGCGCTGGAACCCGCCCGTGACCGCGCTCATGATCTACCGGGGCGTCACGGTCCACCAGGCATCGAAGCCCATCAGGTTCGTTTCCCTGCGCCAGGTCCCGCGCGTGGCGCGCAACATGGTGGTCAGGCTGGAAGACTACCGGTTCTACTCGCACCATGGAGTCGACCTCGGGGCCATCCGCGACGCGTGGATGATCAACTCGTCGATAGGCAGGACCGCGGTGGGCGGCAGCACGATCCCCATGCAGCTGGCGCGCAATCTCTTCCTCACCCCTCGCAAGACATATTTACGGAAGTACATGGAAGCGCTCATTGCCCTCGAGATGAGCCTTGTCCTGCCGAAGGACCGGATCCTCGAGCTCTACCTGAACGTCATCGAATGGGGGAAGGGGGTCTTCGGGATCGGCGCGGCGTCGGCCTACTATTTCAAGACCGGCGTGGGGGGGCTGGGCCTCGACGAGCTGCGCCGACTGGCGACCATCATCACCAATCCGCTGCGCTACGACGTGCGGTCTTTTTCGAAGAGCGCGCAGATGTCCCTGCGCTATGCGTACCTGCTCTCCCGTTTTCCCGATCCCACCTCGGAACCGACTGACCGCGAGGGTCCGGTGGCGCCGATGCCGGATGCGCCTCACTCGCCGCAGCCGGACGCCGCGGCCCCCTGAGGCGGGGAGCCCTCGGCGTCGTTCGCCGGCAGCTACTTTCGGTCGATTTCCTTCCGGTGGGTATCGCAGAGCCGGTACAGGGTTCCGGTGAGCGGGTTTTTCCTCGTCACCTTTGTTCCGCAGCGCACGCACAATCCCCCGTCCCGCCGCTTCCTGTACAGAAGCGCCGATCGCTCCGTGCCGGAGGACTTGTACCTGCTCACCTGCAGCCTGTAACCCTTGAAAAGCCAGGTCCCGATCGCTTTCTCGTTGCCTGTCTTCAGGTCAGCGATGACGCGCTTCAGGGCGTCCGGCGCAATCTTCTTCGGTTCCATCTCGAGCCCTCCCTGGAACTTTCTGGTATGCACAAAAGGTAGCGCGGCGGTGAGGGGAAGGCAAGCGAACAGTCGTGCGGTTGTCAGGCAAGCTGGAGCGAGAGCGTTCCGATGTCGAGGAGCTTGTCGCCCCTGATGTAGTCGTGGACGAAGAAATCACCCGGCACCTTCAGAGTTTTGCGGTAGGTGAAGGGCGCGTAGCGGCCGTGCTGGAAGCCGATGCGCATTTCCACGCGGATGGCCTCCGTCTCTCCCATCTCCACCTCCGGCCAGAAGCTGAAATAGCCCTTTGTCTGCTCGTTTGTGGTGTAAGGATTGCGCCATCCCGGTTCGGCGGGAACCGAGACCCGCTCGTTGATCCAGAGGGTGGCCTCCGCGGCGATGATCGGCGCGCCGTCGCCGGCATCCACGATCCTCCCGAAGATATGAGGCATGTTGTAGAAATACGTGAGGTGCAGGTCCGCGTCGTCCGCCGGCGGCCGGCGGGACGGCTGGCGTGCCGGGACGCTGTCCCTGCGCCGGCGCACCACGACATCCACCGCGCGATTGACGAGGGTGATCAGCTCGATGACGTTCAGGAGCCGTTCCCCCTCCTCTCCGTTGCCGTTGCCTGCCTGGATGAACTCGCGGGTAAAACCCCGTTCGCTGGTGATGTATTTCGGCGGAATCCTGTTCAACGCGTACGCCGCCACGTCCATCACGAAGGCGCGGGTGGGATGGATGTCTTTTCGGTCCCTGAGGACGATCTTCACCGTCTCGAGGACAAGGTCCTCATTGTAGTTTTTCAGCCGCATGCGGAAAAATCCTTTTCATGTAGAGTGTACCACGCCCGCCGGCAACAATCAGTTTTTTTTCTATATTGACCGGATGAACCTGCTTCCCCTCCGGATCCGTGCCCTGATCTACGATTTCGACAACACCATCGTCGGCACGGAGCGCATCAACGAGCAGCTCTTCAACGGTCTCCTCCTCGGGGAGTTCGGGGTGTTCCTCTCTCCCCCCGAGCAGGAGATTCTCCATGGGCTTCCCTGGAGCGGAGTATTCGACTGGCTGGAGGAGAACCGCTTGCTCGGCGGGCGCCGTCCCGAGATCTGGTCGAGGTTCATGGAGGTGAAGAGGGAGTCCCTCCGCCGTCGGAAGCCCGCCGTTGCAACGGGCCTGGACCTCATGTTTGCCCTCCCCGTGCCTCAGGCCATCGTCACCGGTTCCAGCCGCGAGGAGCTGGAGATGGTCATGGAGGCGATCGGCATGTCGGAGAACGGGTTTGCCGCCATCCTCTGCGACGAGGACTGCGCCCGCGGCAAGCCGGACCCGGAAGGCTACCTGCGCGCCCTGGAGAAACTCCGAGTGGCGGCGGCGGAAGCGCTGGTGTTCGAGGACTCCCGCCCCGGGATCGCCGCGGCGCGGATGGCGGGCATCACCGTCGCCTTCATCTCGGAGCTCGCGTCCCGCGACAGGGGGGCGGATGCCGACGTCTGCTTCGGGAGTTTCACCGAGGCATGGGCAGCCGTGAAGGACAGGGCGGACGGGCGGGGGGACCGCGGCGATCATCCGGCCGTCAGAAAGTGAGCTCCTCCCGCTCCTTCTCGAGGTATGCCTTGTTGAGCTGGGCCTCGCTGATATAGCCCTTCTTCACCGCGATGCGACCGAACCGGTTCTTGATATGGCCGGTCTGGGTTTTCCACTCCTCCATCACGTCCTTGGCCTGGTCCACCGTGATGAGATGATGTGAAACGAGCCACGAGGCAAGCTTCATTTTCTTTTTTGCCATGCATTGATTATCGGAGGAGCGGGGGATTTCTTTGACCTGCGCGTTCGGCTCTGGTAGGATCGCGGCGAGGGAGAAACACGCCCAGATGATCCCGGGTGAGCTGCTCGCCGAACGCTATGAGATAGTCCGGGAGATGGGGAGGAGCGCGGTCGGAGCGACATACCTCGCGATGGACACGCACACGAGGCATGCGGTCGTTGCCAGGCTGCTCCACGTCGGGCTCGTGGCGGATTGGAAATCCGTCGAGCTGTTCGAGAGGGAGGCGGGGGTCCTGAAGGCCCTGCACCACCCGAAAATCCCCGCGTACGTGGACTCCTTCAGGGCGGACGTCGGCGGGGAGCCCCGGTTCGCCCTTGTGCGCGAGTACATCGAGGGCAGGGATCTCCAGGAGATGGTGGACAGCGGGTGGCGCGGCACGGAGGAGCAGATCCGGGGGATCGGCCGGCAGCTGGCGGACATCGTCGCCTACCTCCATTCCCTGCGGCCGCCGGTGATCCACAGGGACATCAATCCCCGCAACATCGTCGCGCGTGACGACGGCGAGGTCTTCCTCGTGGACTTCGGCGGGGTGCAGGATACGATCCGGCTCTCCTCGAGGGCGGCCGCAACCATGATCGGCACGCCGGGCTATGCGCCGATGGAGCAGTTCGTCGGCCGTGCCACCGTGCGATCGGACCTGTACGGCCTGGCGGCCACCCTCGTGTTCCTCCTCACGCGCCGCAGCCCTGCGGATCTTCCCACGAAGGCACTGAAGCTGGACCTCGAGTCGGTCATCGAGATCGCATCCCCCGGGCTCGCGCGCGTGCTTTCCAACTGGCTGGAGCCGGACGAGGCCGCCCGGACTCTCTCCGTCGTCGGGGCCGCCGCGCTGCTCGCACAGGGCCCGGAAGCTGCCGCCGAAGCGCCGGGCCCGGCGCCTGCCGCCTCGCCTGCATCCGGTGGGGACCGCCCCCCGTACGGGTCGAGGATCGTGTACGCGTCACGCGGCACCGGAGGCGGTTTTGCCGTCCCCATAGGGGGAACCCCGGGACGCCGTAGGTCAGGCTCCTTCGGGATTGTCTGGCTCGTCTTCGTCGCGTTCTGGACATACTCGGCGGTGCGGATGCGGGCGCCTCTGAGTTTCCTTTATATTGCGATTCCGTTCCTTGCCGTCGGTGTCGGCATTCTTCGCCGCACATTGTTCACGTTTTTCGGGAAGCTCGAGCTGGAAATCGACACGGCAGGCGTCTCGTACTCGCGGCGGTTCATGTTCGCATCACGACGCAGGACAGTGCCGCTGGAGGACGTGGGGGAGTGCCGGATGGAGGGTGGCCTCTTCCTGGACATCGGGGCTCGCACCCTGCGGCTCGGGCAGGGTCTCTCCTTCCGGGAACTGGAATGGCTGCGGGACTCGATCAATGGCTGCCTGCAGAGGGCGCGCGGGCTTCCCTCAGCCAACCCCCCCCGCACATGAGCTGTTGCTTGACAGGCACCCGGGCGCGCGAGATCATGGGAGAAACAGAGGAGAGAGCGTGAGAATGGTTCCGATCATCGACGGGATTTTCTGGGGGGCGCTCCTGATCATGCTCGGGGTGTGGTTCATCGTGCGCCGGTCCGTGCCCGTGCACATTCCGGTGATCAGGATCATCATCGCGGTCCTCTTCGTCTACGCCGGCGTGCGGATCCTCGCCCGAGGTCCGGCGAGCGTGGACCGCAACACCGCGGTCTTCTCCGAATCCATGATGAGCTACTCACCCGACCGGAGCCGCGAGTACAACCTCATCTTCAGCAGCGGCGCCATCGATCTCTCATCAGCGGCTCCTACCAGCGCGAGCATCCGGGCCGAGGTCAATGTGATATTCGGCAGCGGCACGCTCAGGATCAACCCTTCGCTTCCGGTTCGGGTGAACATGTCCTCGGCGTTCGGCACCGTGGAGTCTCCCAACGGCCGGTCGGTCGCCTTCGGCGAGATGGTCTACACGACGCAGTCCTACCGCGAGGGAGCCCCGGCTCTGGATATCCGCGCCACCGCCGTCTTCGGCAGGCTCACGATTCTCCCGTAGGAGCTCACGAGGAACATCATGCAGATCAACCGCGTCGCCGCATCGCGCGGGGTGCACTCCATCCGCGAGATGGTGGAAACCTTCCGCGAGGACCGTCTCTCCTGCCCCGCCCTGAAGATGAGGAAGGGCGATTCGTACTGGACCCTGGACTACCGGGGACTGCAGGAGCACGTGCGGAGCCTGGGAACAGCGATAGTGATGAACGGCATCCATGCCGGAGACAGGGTCGGGCTCATTTCGGAGAACCGCAGCGAATGGGTGATCACCTACCTCGCGGTGACGTGCGTCGGCGCTGTGATCGTCCCCTTCGACATCCTGTTGAAGAAGGATGAGCTTGCCGCGGTCGCGCGCGCGAGCGACGCCCGCATCATCTTCACCTCCTCGGAGTATCTGTCAAAGGTGTCGGCCGTGTGTTCCGAGATCGGGGGAAAAGGGACGCTCGTCCTCTTCGACGACG
>JBEKXR010000142.1:0-8278 GCA_049511935.1 Spirochaetia bacterium
CCTGACGGGATCCCGATCCACCGCCTCGTGAGCATGAAGCCGGCCGCCCTCGCGGCAGGCATGCAGATCGTCGTGCGCGGAACGGCGCAATCAGACGGGACCCTGAAGGCTGCGTCCATCAGCTTCGACGGACCCGCGAAGAGTTAATCCGCCTGCGGCGGCGCGTCACGCGCCGCCGACAGTTTCCCGTCCGCTACCGCGCGGGTGATCTCGCGAATCCCCTGAGCACCGTGGGCAGGATTCCGCCGTTGCGGTAGTACTCGAGCTCCACGGCGGTGTCGATGCGCGCGAGAACGGAGAAGGATTTCTGCTTCCCCGAGGGATCGCGCGCGACGACACCGAGAGTCTGGCCGGGCTTCTCCGCCGCTTCGATCTCGTAGATCTCCTCTCCCGTCACGCCGATGCTGTCCGCGCTCTCCCCCTTGAGGAACTGCAGGGGAAGAACACCCATGCCGACAAGGTTCGAACGGTGAATCCGCTCGTAGCTCTCCGCGATTACGGCGCGCACCCCGAGAAGTATGGTGCCCTTCGCGGCCCAGTCCCGCGAGCTCCCCGAACCGTACTCCTTGCCCGCGATCACCAGGAGGGGGACCTTGTCCGCCGCGTACTTCTGCGCCGCATCGTAAATGGCAAGCTGTTCCCCCGAAGGGAGGTGACGTGTGTACCCGCCCTCGACTCCCGGGACCAGCTTGTTTCGTATGCGGATGTTCGCGAACGTCCCGCGGATCATCACCTCGTGATTGCCCCGGCGCGATCCGTAGGTATTGAAGTCATCCTTCTTCACGCCGTGCTCCATCAGCCATCGCCCCGCCGGGCTTTTCTCGGGAATGTTCCCCGCGGGAGATATGTGGTCGGTAGTGACGGAATCCCCGAGGAAGGCCAGAACGCGCGCACCGCTGACGCGGGGGACCGCGGGGGGCTGGGAGGAAATCCCTTCGAAGAACGTCGGCTGCCGTATGTACGTCGATTCGCCGTCCCAGCGGTAGCGCCGGTCTTCCGGAGTCCGCACTTCCTGCCAGGCCTCGTTCCCGGTGAAAACGCTCGAGTACACCGTGCGGAACATTTCCGGGGTGAGATTTTCCTGGAGGGCCGAATCGATTTCGGCGAGCGTGGGCCAGACGTCCTTCAGATAGACGGGATTCTCGCTCCTGTCCCGGCCGATGGGCTCTGTCGTCAGATCGACTTCCATCGACCCCGCAAGAGCGTAGGCAACGACCAGGGGTGGGGACGCGAGATAGTTCGCCTTCACCTCGGGGTGGATCCTCCCCTCGAAGTTCCTGTTGCCCGAGAGCACCGAGACGACCGTCAGGTCCCGCTCCCTGATCGCGGCGCTGATCACGGGCTGCAGGGGGCCCGAGTTGCCGATGCACGTCGTGCACCCGTAGCCCACGAGGTGGAAGCCCAGCGCCTCGAGGTAGGGGCTGAGACCGGCCCGGTCGAGGTACTGCGTGACGACCTTCGATCCCGGCGCGAAGCTCGTCTTCACGTAGCCGGGGACCCGCAGCCCGAGGTGCACCGCCTTGCGCGCCAGGAGGCCCGCCGCGATCATCACGGCGGGGTTCGACGTGTTCGTGCAGCTGGTGATCGCCGCGATCACCACCGCACCGTCGCGAAGGGTCTCGCGGGAGCCCGCCACCTTCACCTCGACTTCGCGTATCGCCGAAGGCGGATTCGGGATCGCCGAAGGCGGATTCGGCATCGCCGAAGGCGGATTCGGCTCCGGCCCGTTTGGCGCGGCCGTGGCGAGACGCCAGGAGCCTTTCGCGCGGGAGAGCGGAATCCGGTCCTGCGGCCTCTTCGGACCGGCGAGGGAGGATTCCACGCTCGTCAGGTCGAGCTCGAGGACGGCGGAGTATTCCGGCTGCGGTGCGTCGGCATTCCGGAAGAGTCCCTGCTCCCGGCAGTAGCGCTCCACGAGATCCACGAGGTCCGCGCTCCTCCCGGTGAAACGCAGGTATTCCAGCGTCTTCTCGTCCACGGGAAAAAAGCCCGCCGTGGCACCGTACTCGGGAGACATGTTGCTGATCGTTGCCCTGTCCGCCACGCTGAGGGAGGCGAGCCCGGGGCCGAAGAACTCGACGATCTTGTCCACGACGCCGAACTTGCGCAGCGACTGGGTGACGGTGAGCACGAGGTCGGTGGCCGTCACACCTTCGCGAAGGCTGCCGGAGAGACGCATCCCCACGACCTCCGGGATGAGCATGTACAGGGGCTGCCCGAGCAGAGCGGCCTCCGCCTCGATTCCCCCGACTCCCCATCCGAGGACGCCGATCCCATTGATCATCGGTGTGTGCGAGTCCGTGCCCACGAGGGTGTCGGGGAAGGCCAAGCGGATCTTCTCCCCCCCGATCTGTCGGTCCTGGATCACGGTGGCCAGGTATTCGAGGTTCACCTGGTGCACGATGCCCGTAGCGGGCGGCACGACCCGGAAATCGGCGAAAGCTCCCGCCCCCCAGCGGAGGAACTCGTAGCGCTCCCTGTTGCGCTGGAACTCGAGCGAGGCGTTTCCCGCAAGAGCGCGGGAAGAGGCGTAGAAGTCCACCTGAACGGAATGGTCGATGACGAGGTCCACCGGAATCACCGGATTGATCCGCCGAGGGTCGCCCCCGAGAGCGGCCATTGCGTCACGCATGGCTGCCAGGTCCACGATCGCGGGAACGCCGGTGAAATCCTGCATGATCACGCGCGCCGGCTTGAAGGGGAACTCGCGGCTTTTCGATTCGGGTGAGCTCCAGGCGCACAGGGACAGGACGTCCTCTTCCTTCACATCGAAGCCGTTCACCTGTCGGAGAACGCACTCCAGGAGAATCTTGATGGAGATTGGCATGCGGGAAATCTTCCCCAGCCCCCGGGCCTCGAGCTTCTCGAGGCTGAAGAAATCGAAGCGTCCCTTCGCCGTTTTCAGAGTGCTGCGCGTGCCGAAGGGACCATGCGATTGCGACATGTCTTTCTCCTCGGGATGAATATACATGAGGCAGGGCCTATATTGCCAACCCGCGCCAATTGCTCTATCATTGTACCCGAGAGTATTGCAGATGCTGGTTCCCGCCGAGGTCTGGACAGTGGCAAAAGCCGAACAGGGCAACGCAGTTCTCGTCCGGCCACTCGGCCTGGACGTGGCGGTTCCCATATTCATTGCGCCGCTGGAGGCGCAATCGATCCTCATCGGCCTGGGCAGCGTGAAGATGCCGCGGCCCCTCACGCACGACCTGTTCATCTCCGTTCTGGAAAGTCTCGAGTCCTCGGTGAACCGCGTGGAGATCACTTCCCTCAAGGACAGCACGTATTACGCAAAGCTCATCCTCGAGTCCGCGGGATCCGAGATCGCGGTGGATGCGCGGCCGTCCGACTGCCTCGCGCTCGCGGTCCGGGTGAAATGCCCGATCTACATCGACGAGGCGGTCGTGGACGAGGCGGGGATCTCGGTGAAGATGGTCGAGGAAAAAAACAGGGAATTGAAGCAGTCCGACGTCGCCAACCAGATTGCCGAGGAGAACGAAGCACCGCAGGCTGGCGATACCCCGACAGTTGCCTCGGAATCCGAGATGAGCAACCTCAAGAAGCTTCTGGACAGCGCGATCGAGGAAGAGAACTACGAGGAAGCGGCCCGGATCCGTGACAGGATCAGGGATCTGGAAAACACCTGACCTTCGCGGGGCTTCCGCAACGCAGCCGCAGGCCGCCTAGTCGGGGCCGATTGTGGTCCCCACGAAATTCCTGCCGGCGAGGATTGCCGAAAGATTCTCCAGGTTTCGGCCCTCGGCGAAGATCACCGTGATGCGGGACTGCGCGGCGGCACGGGCCGCCGTGGGATCGAACGGAGTGTTCTTCCCCGGGCTCCACTCCTCCCCGACGATCGCGCGCATCTCCTTCCACGTCAGCCGGTCGACCGGCTTTGCCTCGGGATTCCTCTTCGGATCGTCCGAGTAGACCTTGGCGATGTTGGAGAGGTTGATCACCGTCCCGGCCGAGAAGCGCTGGGCGAGCACGACTGCGTCATTGTCGGTGGAGAAGCCCGGCTTCCAGCCCGCGGCGACCAGGATCCGGCCGGCGAACACGGTCACCGCCGAGGGGTCCGTGACGAGGTCCTCCACGCACCACGCGCGCAGCATGCGCCGGAGGAGCTCGCCGTTCACTCGAGTCGCGGCCACGCCCACCCAGTCCAGGTCGTCGCTGCGCGCCTCGGGGGCCACCTCACGCAGGGCGGCCTGGTAGTCCCGCGCGAGGCTGCCGCCCCCGCATACGATGATGAGCTTCAGCCGCGGGTCCGCGGCGAGGCGTTCCTCGATGAGGCGGAAGAAACCCCTCAGGAAAGAAGTGTCGACGCCTCGCGGTGCGATGATCGAGCCGCCGAGAGAGATCACGGTGACTGAATCGGGCATGTTTCTACTATAAGAGAATTCGCTCATGCGCGCCATCCCGTGAAACCGCGACTCCATTCACGGCTTGCAAAACATCACGCCTCGGTTTATACGTGATCCATGGGTAAGAAAAGGGTTTTTGTCGCCGACACTCTGGCAAAGGAAGGAATCGAGGAGTTCGCATCGTATCCCGAGCTGGAGCTCGTCGTGAAGACCGGGCTGCCCCCGGAGAGGCTCATGTCCGAGCTGGGGGACGCCGCCGGACTGGTCGTCCGCTCGGCGACACAGGCCACGCGGGAGCTCATCGCATCGGGCACCGCGCTGAAGGTGATCGGGCGCGCGGGTGCCGGCGTCGACAACATCGACGTGAAGGCGGCCTCCGAGCGCGGCATCGTGGTCCTGAACACGCCGGGGGCCAACGCCGAAGCGGCGGGGGAGCTCGCGGTGGCGATGATGTTCGCCCTCGCCCGGGACCTTGCGCGCGCGGATGCGACGATGAAAGCAGGAAAGTGGGACAAGAAGAGCTTCAACGGCTGCGAGCTGCGCGGAAAGACCCTCGGTCTCGTCGGCATCGGCAATGTGGGCAGCGTCGTGGCCCGGTGCGCCGTCGGGATCGGCATGAGGGTCATCGCCTGCGATCCGTTCGTCGCCCCGGAGAAGGCCGCGGCCCTCGGCCTGCGGCTCACGGAGTTCGAGGAGGTCATCCGGACCTCGGATTTCGTATCCGTGCATGCGCCCCGGACCGAGCAGACGAAGGGGCTTTTCAACGCGCAGACATTCGCGAAGATGAAGAAAGGCGTGTTCCTCGTGAACTGCGCGCGCGGCGGAATCGTCGTTGAAAAGGACCTTGCCGCCGCCCTGGACGCCGGAATCGTGCGTGGCGCGGGCGTCGACGTGTTCGACAAGGAGCCGCCGGAGGACTGGGCCCTCGCGAAGCACCCGCGGGTCATCGCCTCTCCGCACATCGGGGCGTCCACGGCGGAGGCGCAGGTCAACGTATCAGTCATGATCGCGCGCCAGATCGGCGCGTACCTGACCCGGGGCGATATCGTCAACGCCGTGAAGGCAGGAGCCTGAAGGCGGACCGCGGAGCAGCCGGCGCACTTCGCAATCCCTGTTTCGCCGCCGGGCTGTTCTTGTCGAAGTCTCCGGTCGGGGATACATTGGAGACGGGAGCGGGACGATGAGCGCAGACATCACGGACATCCTCCGGGAGTGGGAGTTCGACTCGGACAACCAGATCCGCATCATCCAGGCCGAGGACGGACGCCAGGTCCTCCAGGTGCGCCAGCCCATGGGCATCGAGCAGTATGAGCTGGACGGCCGCCCGGACGGCAAGAAGCCGTTCGGACGGGAGTCCGCCCTGGAGGAGTTCGAGGCGCGCCTGGAGAGCTACCGCACGGCGCATGGCGGTGAGGAAGGGTTTGCGCTCAGCCACGAGGACTTCGCCGCGCTGCAGAGCGAGGGAGTGCTCTTCTATTTCCGCTACCTCGTGCTGTTCCAGATTGGTGATTTCGCCCGCACCGCGCGGGACACCGAGCACAACTTGAACCTCTTCACGCTGGTGGAGAAGTTCATCGACAGCGACGATGACCGCAAGGAGCTGCTGCAGTACAAGCCCTACGTCGTGAGGATGAACGCAATTGCCCGCGCAATGATCTCGCTTCACAAGGAAATGAAGAGCGCGGCGGAGGACATCCTGTCCAGCGCGATCTCCGCGATCGAGGACATGCACGACATCGACACCCCCGCCTTCCAGTTCGAACGGGTGCGATCCCTGAATTACCTGAAGGCGACCCTGAAGCAGATCCACGAGAAAAAGGCGTCTCCCGCCGACTCACTGAAGGTCGAGCTGCAGAGCGCGATCGACGACGAGGACTACGAGCGCGCCGCGGCGCTGAGGGACCGGATCCGGGAGCTCGACGTGAAGGAGCCGCACGCCGCGGTGGATGAGACCCTCTCCGAGCCGGACGAGTAACGCCCCGCCGGACTGCCCGGGGCCGGCGGCCTGAGCTTTCCGCTGCCTTCGCGCCCTGCTATTCTGGGCGGCGGGAGCGATTCCATGATCAGGAAAAACCACGAAATGGAGAAAGAGGTGAGGGAGAAAATGCGCGACGGCACCGGCTCCGTCGAGATTCTCCATATCTTCCGCAGCAGGGAGCTGAAGGGCAGGACAAGGCTTTTCGCGCGGCTGCGGCTTCAGGCGGGCAGCTCCATCGGGTTTCACCGCCACGAGAGCGAGGAGGAGATCTTCTACATCCTTTCGGGAACGGGCGAGGTCAGCGAAGGAGGCCCCGCGTCTCCCGTCGGGCCGGGGGATGCCGTGCACACCGGAGACGGCGCAGGGCATTCTATTTCCAATCCAGGCCCGGGACCGCTGGAGTTGCTCGCCGTGATCCTCGTGTACTGAAAGACCGCCGCGGATGTTCTTTTTCCGTCACCGACGGCCATTCGAGCGTCTTGTCACCTCATTTCGCTGGCTCGAGCAGAAACCCTTCCCGGCGGCGCGTGCATCCTCCTACGCCGCGGGGTACGAGGGCCGCGCCTTCGTCCTCACCCTGCAGAAGGAAAGCGTGTTCGCCTGGGAAACTCTCGCGGAGGAGCGTCGGTTCACGGACTTCATCCTCGAAGCGGAAGTGGAACCGGATCCGTCGAACGGACATTCCGCTGCAGGGGTGATCTTCCGCCACGTCAACGACGAGAACTTCTACTCGTTTCTCCTGTCGTCACGGGGGAACTTCCGCGTGGATATCCTCTTCAACAACCACCCGATGACACTCGTCGACTGGACCCGCTTCCCCGAACCGGATCCCGAGCGGACGTCTGCAGCGGCGGCGAACAGGCTTCTGCGCGTCATCGGGCACGGGTCCAAGCTCTCGTTTCACGTGGACGAAGAATGGGTTGCCGAGGTGGAAGACGAGATGCTCCCCGAAGGGAACATCGGCTTCGCCGCGCAGAACTTCGCCGGCTCGGGTCGGGGCGTATTCAGGCTGCGTCGTCTCCTCCTGGAGGCGCGTCCCCTCGTCGTGGAACGGGAACACCTGCGTTCGTGGTACTACGCTCCCGTGTCTCCCGCTGCGCGGGTGAGGCTGGCGGAAACGCTCTCTGCGTCCGGCAACTTCCGGCCCGCCGCCGTGCAGCTGCGCAAGGGGCTGAAGGACCGTGCCGGCACGCCGAGGGAGCACTTTCTCCTGGCCGAATGCTACATGCGGCTGTCCATGCACGAGGACGCGCTGGCCGAGGTGGACCTCGTGCTCGCGGCGCAGCCCGCGCACACTGAAGCGAGACTGGAGAGGGCAAATCTCCTGTACCTCGCGCACAGGCTGGTCGAAGCGCGCGATTCACTGCAAGAGGGATTTGCAGACGGCTCCATTGCACGGAGCTCCGGCGCGTGGAACCTCCTGGGAAACGCGGAGTACGGCCTGGGCAACTGGGAGAAAGCTGTGCAGGCATACCGCGCGGCCGCGGACCTGCAGCCGGAAATGGCTCTCTTTGTCCAGAATGCCGCCCGCTCTCTTGAACAAGCCGGCCGCAGGGACGAGGCGGTCCAGATGTATCTCCGCGCCGCCCGCCGGTTGTTCACCGAGGAAGCGTTCGACGAGCTCTCCCTCGTCGTTCCGCGCGTGCGCAGCCTTGCCCCGGGAAACCCCGAAGCCCTCGCGCTCGAGGCCAAGATGCTGTACCGCGAGGGGAAGACTGATGAGGCATTCACGATCCTGCGAGGTCTCGAGGACGAAGGCAGCGCCGACAGCGCAGTGCACTACCTCCTGGGGATCATCCTCACCGCCAGGGGCGCAAGGGCCGACGCCCTGCCGCGCCTCGCCCGCGCCGCGGCGCTGGAGCCGGAGTTCCCGCTCTACCAATTCCGCCTCGCGGAGACCCTCCACCTGCTGGGAAGCGATCCCCGGGAGCCTCTC
>JBEKXR010000143.1:0-8270 GCA_049511935.1 Spirochaetia bacterium
TGAAGGACTGCACGTTCTCCAAGGACAGGTACATCGAGGGAAAGCGCGGCAGGCTCCTGGTCAACGAGTACATGCAGAGCCCCGATTACTCGAACGTCTACGTCGTAGGAGACGTGGCCTGGTACCTCGAGGGCAAGCGTGTCGTCCCGCAGATCGTTGAAACAGCCGTGCAGACCGCGGCGACCGCCGCGCACAACATCGCCGCGGAGATCAGCGGCGGCGAGATGAAATCCTTCAAGTCCAACTACCACGGGATCATGGTGTCCCTCGGGACCTACTCAGGCGTGGCGCACGTCATGGGCATCTCGCTGAGCGGGATCTTCGCCATCGCGGTGAAGCACATGATCAACGTGGTGCACCTCTTCGGCGTAGCCGGCGTCAACCAGGTCTGGGAGTACGTGAAGCACGAGTTCCTGGAGGTGAAGGATTCCCGCTCGTTCATCGGCGGCTTCGCCTCATACAGGATCCGGGGCTACTGGCCGCTGCTCCTGCGGCTGTGGCTGGGATTCATGTGGGTCGTGGAGGCGACGAACAAGATCACCGAAGGCTGGCTGGACTTCTCCACGGGGCAGAGCAAGACGGGGTGGATGTTCTCCCCGGGCGTGATCCAGGCAGGCCTCAAGACGTCCGCTGCCGCGGCTCAAGGGGCAGCTGCAGCCGCTCAAGGGGCCGCCGCCGCGGCTCAAGCGACCGACGCCACCAGCGCCGCTTCGCAGGCGGTTGGCGCCGCAGCTTCGGCGGCCGGAAACGTTGCCGCAGCCGCGGATGCGACCTCAGCTGCCTCTGCGGCCGCCGGAAGTGCTGCCGCCAGCGCTGCGGCAGCCGCTCCTGCCGCGGTCAGCGCCGCTTCGGCGGTTGCGGGAACGACCGCTGCCGCAGGCGCCTCCGCTGCAGGCGCGGTGCACGGACCCTGGCTGGACACGACGAAGAACCTGCTGGATCCCCACTGGGGAATCGTCACGTGGTTCCGTGGATGGTTCATGGACGGGATCTTCTCTCATGTTTCGTACACATGGTTCCAGGTGATCATCGTGATGACCGAGCTGCTCGTCGGGCTCGCCCTCTTCGGCGGGCTCTTCACCTGGTGGGCCGCAGTGGTGTCCCTGGGCCTTTGCATCATCTTCACGCTCAGCGGGATGTTCGCCTGGAACCAACTCTGGTTCTTTTTCGCCGCAATCCTGATGCTGGGAGGCGCCGGGAGGGCATTCGGGCTCGACAGCTGGGTCGTTCCATTCTTCAAGAGCTGGTGGAACGGCACCCGGCTGGCGAGGAGGACGCGATTCTACGCGGACGAGCCGACGAAGTAGGGTATGATGCGGTTCTGGGAGGGTCATCCCGAGCTTTCCCGTGAGCTCCAACAGGTGCGGGAGACGATCCTTCTCCGGGCCGCGAGCGATGACCCCGACGTGCGGCAGGCGGTCGGCCAGCTCTTCGCGTCCAGCGGGAAGATGCTCCGCCCGGCGTTCGTCATTCTGGCCTCCCGTTTCGGGATGCCGGACGAGGAGCGCATGATCCGCATCGCGGCCGCCGTAGAGATGCTCCACATGGCCACCCTCGCCCACGACGATATCATCGACGCTGCACCGATGCGCCGCGGTGTGGCCTCCCTGCAGGCCCTGCGAGGTCCGCGGACTGCCGTGCTGGTCGGGGACTGGCTCTTCGCGTCCTGCTTTTCCCTGATCGCAGATCTTGCAGGGGACCAGAACGGCCGCGCACTCTCTCACCTTGTGGCCAGGATCTGCGGCAGCGAAATCAGCCAGTCCGCAGACAAGTACGTTCTTCATACGAGCGTCCGCCGCTACCTGCGCCGGATTGCCGGGAAGACCGCGGCCCTTTTCGCGCTGGCGTTTCACGTCGGGGCGGTGGAGAGCGGCTGTTCCTCGGCGTTGGTCTCAGTCCTGAGGCGGCTGGGATACAGCCTCGGCATGGGATTCCAGATCATCGACGATATCCTGGACTTCACGCGCGATGACTCGGAGACGGGGAAGCCGACCGGCAGCGACCTCGCGCAGGGAATCTTCACTCTGCCAGTGGTGCTCGCGCTGAGATCCGACGATGGGCACCTCGCCGAGGCGCTGTCCCGCGGCAGCAAAAGCAGGCGGGCGGTCTCCCAGGCAACGCGGATCGTGCTCGCCGGAAGCGGAATCGCCGGCGCGCGAGCGGCCGCCGAGGCCTACACGGACCGGGCAATCCGCGCCATCGAAAAGCTGCCGCCTCTACCGGCGCGCGAGACTCTGCGCGAGGTGACCGGCCAGCTGCTCTCCCGCACTTACTGAAGGGGAACAAACGCCTTCAACTTGACAGCGGAATTCTCGGCCGGTATTATTCACTTGCAGCAGACAAGATAGGGGGTACCGCATGAGAAGGAAGCTTGTCACAGCAGTCATTGTTCTGCTCCTCGGCACATCGGTCGGCCTGTTCGCTGCCGAGAAGAACAGCTCGACCGTTCCATGGTTGGTGTCCTTCGATTCGCCGGGCACCATCGACCTGACCATCACCGGAGGCTATACGTGGTGGGGTCTCGGGTTGAATGCCGGCGTCGAGTTCACCATTGGGCAATTCAACCTGGGTGCGGTGCCACTTTCCTGGGGAATCACCGCGCAGGGTTCTGCGGGCTTCGACGCCGCGGGAACCGGCATCGAGCTTGCGGGGCTTCCAACGCTGAACGTCGGATTCGATTTCGGCAAGAATCTGAAATTCGAAGCCTTCCTCGGTCTTGGCCTGGGTTTCGTCCTCGAAACATGGGGCGGGGGTGGCTCCGGTATCGGCATCGCCGAGTACGGTGGGGCGACCTGGTGGTTTTTCAATGACATCGGTCTGACCCTCGAGGACGGGTATGTGTACTCCCCAGGGTGGGGAAACTCCTGGTACTTCTTCGGCATCGGCGTCACCTTGAAGATCTAGTCCGCGCTGAACCTGGAAAAGGCCCCGGTATTCCGGGGCCTTTTCGTTCGAGCCATGAGTCCGCTTGCAGCGAAGATTCTGATAGTCGGAGTTCCGCTCTTGATTTCCCTGGGGTGGTTCCTGTTCTGGGTTCTCCGCCTGACCAGTGCCGCCCGAAGACTCAAGGGCACCAGCGCGGGACCGCGAAAGAAGCCACAGGGGTAGCGCGCGGGGCCCCTGCCGCCCCCCGCTGCGCTATTTCACGTCGCTCAGAAGCCGCCTCTCGCCGGTGAGGGCGCGAGCACCGGTAATGTCCTGTGTCACCTCGAGTGTCCCCAGGTAGTGTCCCTCCGGGTCGCGAACTGCGAAGTATCGTATGGAGACAAATTGATTCTTGAGCTGGATCCAGAAATCCGCGTGATCCCGGGAGCCTTCGCGGAAAGATTCAAGTATCTCCGTGACCTTTTTCAGGCTCTGCGGGGGATGGCAGTTCTGAACCTTCCTCCCGAGGACGGAGGTTGCACGAACGAAGACTCTGTCCTTCGTTTGTGAGAAATACTTCACCTCGTCAGCCGCATCGACGAACGTGATGTCCACAGGGAGGACATCCAGCAGTGCGGTCAACTCCCCCACTGAGAGACTTCCCGTGGGCATATCGATATCCCCGGTCCTCTCGGGCACACTCGCACCGTTCCGGTTTTCCGCTTCCGCCAGGGTGGAGTGAAGCCCGGCTCCGCTCAGGAAAGGGAATCCGATCTGATCGCACGCCTTCAAGATCTCCACCCATTCTGGAGCGCTGATGCGCTCGAGGGAGGCAGGATAGAGGATGCTCTCCTCTTTGAAGATCATCCCTTCCACCTCGTCGAGGAGGGTCTTCATGAGGTCCGGCGTTCTCTGTGTCGGATTGGACGCTTTCTTCAGCATCTCGCGCACCTCGTTGTGCTTGCTCCACATCACCTTGGAGGGACCGGGAAAGGCGTGTTTTTCAAGCGAAGGGAAAAGCGCGTTTTCCTTGAGGGCGTAGTGGCCGATAACGCCTCGAAGCCGTCCGAGCCCTGCTTCCACGGCCTTCGCATCCGCGAGGGCCGCGCTCTCCCTGAGAGCAGCCACGACCTTCTCGATCTCACGGTTCTCCCTCTTCAACAATGTCACGGGGTGAGAAGGCGCTTCGGGCGAGGCAAAGGTCTGCTCCAGCGCCGATTCGAAGAGAAGGGCATGGACGTTGCAGAACCTGCGGATCTCGTCAGGCGACACTCCTTCGTCGATGAGTCCCTGCTCGATCTCCGTGATCTCGGCAGAGGTGAGCTTTCCGACGTCCCTGAGGATTTCGGATTTCGCCTCTTCCACTGTGAGACCTGTGTGAAGCCGCCTGATGATGTCGGCCACGACCTGCCTCTTCCTCGGGTCAACATATGCCATCCTGTGTACCTCCTCGGAGCGGGATGAAAAACCCTGGCGAACGATGACCAATATGCATTGTCCTGATACGATCGGCCTTGACTCAAATCAAGGTGGCCGCTCTGTAGTGGCGCGAAGGGCCCCGGGCAGGAGGGACGACGTCGATTCACCAATTCTTTCGATAGATGAGCTGTCCTTCCGATTCACTGCGCTCGAGGGCTCCCAGGGAATCCCTGTGCTGGAAGGGCTCAGTCTCGCCGTCCCGCGCGGCGGAAGAAATGCGCCTTCGGCGCCGGCGGGAAGCATCCTTTTCGGTCGGGCCGATTCCGGAAAGACAACGCTCGCGCGAATCGTCTCCGGCCTCGTGCCGCGTTTCACGGGCGGGTCCCTTGGTGGGAAAGTTCTGATCGATGGGCGCGACATCCGCCCCGTGCCGCCGTACGAGCTGATGCAGAGCGTGGGGCTCGTGTCCCAGGACTCCGATGAGCAGCTTCTCACGACGCGCTGCGACACCGAGGTGGCATTCGCGCTGGAATCGCTCGGGGTGCCCCGCCGGCAGATGCGCGAACGAGTGAGCGAGAGCCTCCAGAAGGTGGGACTTCCGGACTTCGCGGCCCGCAACCCCGCCACTCTCTCCGGCGGCGAGAAGAAAAGGCTGCTCGTGGCGTGTCTCGATGCCCTGCGTCCCTCGCTCTGGATCGTGGACGAAGCGCTCGGGGAACTTGACATCGAATGGAAAACGCGGGTTCTCGACATCATCGCAGGCGCGGGCGGAACTTTCCTGCTGATGGAGTCACGCTGGTCCAGCCTCGCAGCCTCGAGAGGCACGTCGTTCTTTCTCCTCGACCAGGGACGCATACGCGCGCGCTCGACGGATCCCCGGGAACCAGCGTTTCTTGCGGCGCTCACGGATGCCGGCATCCGGCAGGGTAGCCCGAGGGGGTCCCGGCGGCCGGCGAACGATGGTTTCCTCCGCGCCGAGGGGTTGCGCTTCCGCTTCGACGGCACAGGTGGTTTTGCGCTGGGAATCGACATGCTGGAGCTGCATTTCGGCGAAACCTGCGCGCTCGTCGGGAGAAACGGCTCAGGCAAGTCCACTCTCGGGAAGATACTCTGCGGGCTCCTCCGGCCGCAGGCGGGCACAATTGGAATCGGGGGGAAATGGGGGTACAAGAAGCTGAGGGCAGATGAGCTTTGCACGAAAGTCGGCTACCTGTTCCAGAATCCCGACCACCAGATTTACCTGCCCAGCGTGCGTGAAGAGCTCAGCCTTGGCCTGCGCCGTCAGCGCGTGGAGCGGCGCGAAATCGAGGCCCGGGCTGAAGAAGCCGCGCGTATCTTCGAGCTGCTCGACCTTGCTGCGCCGCCCGCTCTCCTGAGCTACGGGGCGCGCCGGCGACTTCAGGCGGCGACTTTCTTCCTGCTCTCGCGCGACCTGCTCATCCTCGACGAGATAGACTCCGGCCTCTCCTACCGGGAGGTCGAGTCGCTGATCGATGCGCTGGCCTCGCGGGTGCCCGGAATCGTGCTGATCACCCACGACATGGCCCTGGCGAAGGCGGCGTGCGACCGCATTCTCGTGATGGATGAAGGGAGAGTCACAGGCGATGCACGGGGCGGGCGGTTCGAATCGTTGGAGGGGGCGGGCGGCCAGGCGGTGCTGAAGTGATCGTGGAGTTCTACCGGCCGGGGGACAGTCCCCTTCACCGTCTGGACCCGCGCCCCAAGATTCTCTTTCTCGTGGTGGTGCTCATTGCGTTCTTCCTGCCCTCCGCCCCCTGGGTGCTGTTTCTCTTCACGGCGGCCATCGTCGCGGTCATCGCCATTACCCTCGGCCCTGCGCAATTGCTTCCTCCCTTGAAAACGCTGTGGCCGATCCTCATCCTCATCTTTCTGCTCACCCCCCCCTTCCACCGGGGCGGCCTTCCGATCGTGCGGATCTTCGACATCACGCTCGTGACTTCCGAAGGGCTTGACACGACCCTCGTCCTGCTCCTGAGGTTCCTCGGCATCACGTTCGGCTTCTTCGCTGTCGTGCGCACGGTTGCTCTGGATGACATGGTGCTCAGCCTGCGATGGTTCGGTCTTCCGTATGCCGCCTGCCTGGTCATGACGATCACTCTCCGGACGATCCCGTCGCTTGCCGCGACCTGGCACAACGTCATCGATGCGCATCGACTCCGCACAGGCGTTCTCGACACCCGGCGGCGACGGCGGATCGTGGAGACGTACCTGCCCGTCCTCACATCGGTCCTGATCGAGGCCGTCAAAGGGATCCCCGTGCTTGCCATGGCGCTGGAGAGCAGGGGATTCGGACGCCGGAATCCGCGCACCTCCTTCGCCGAGCTGAAGAAGGGGCGGGCCCTTCTCGGGGATATGCTCGTGCTGATGGCCGCCTCGGTCGCCCTGCTCTGGCCCGTTCTGTTCCGCTGGTGATCCACATCTCTTGGTGCGCGGCCGTTTTTCCCCTATAATGGTGCGCATGAACGACGACAAACCCGCGGTTTCACCCGCGTTTCGCATCGCATCAATCGCGATACTTGCGGCGGTCACGACCGTTCTCACGCGCGTGGTTCAGATTCCGCTGCCTGCCAGGGGCTACATCAATCTCGGTGACGTGGCGATCGTGTTCACGGCCATCACGCTGGGACCCTTCTCCGCCGCGCTCGCCGGAGGGCTGGGGACAGCGCTCGCCGACCTCCTGAGCGGTCCCTACGCTTTCTGGGCGCCGATTTCGCTCATCGTCCACGGCCTGCAGGGACTTCTCATTGGTCTCATCGCGCAGGTCCGGCCCAACAACATCGGGCCGCAGATCCTCGGCGGCATCGTCGGAATCATCGTGATGGCCGGCGGGTACCTGCTTGCCGGGGTGTTTCTCGAAGGGACGGGACCTGCTCTCACCGAGGTGCCGGGCAACCTCATTCAGGGCGGGGTGGGTGTCGTCCTCGGAATCCTTGTGGGAGCCGCGGTGTCAAGGGCATATCCGCCGGTCCGGCAATGGAAATGGTGAAGACGCTCGCCGAGAGCCTCACCGATGTCCGCTCCCGGATCGATGCCGCGGCCCGCAGGGCAGGCCGCGCTCCGGCGGACGTGAGGCTCATGGCGGTGACAAAGGGCTTCCCCCGCGAGGTGGTTCTCGAGGCACTGGCCGCCGGCCTGTCGCTTTTTGGAGAGAACCGGGTGCAGGAGGCAGAGGGAAAATTTGCCGGCTTGCCGGGCGCGTGGGAAACTCACCTCATCGGCCACCTTCAGACGAACAAGGCACGGGCGGCCGCCGCGCTCTTTGCCTGCGTGCAGTCCATCGACAGCACGCACACCGCCATGGCTCTCGATGGGCGATGTGCCGAGCGCGGCACGTCGATCGACGTGCTCCTTGAGCTGAACACGAGCGGCGAGGATTCGAAGTCGGGGTTCCGCAGCCGCGACGACCTGCTCGCCGGGCTGGACGCGGTCCGGAAGCTGGCCCGTCTCCGCTTGAAGGGCTTGATGACGGTGGGACCTCTCACGGACGATTCGCAGAAGATCCGTGCCTCCTTCTCGGAGCTGCGTTCTCTCTTCGAGGAAGTCCGCGCCGGCCTGCCAGGTTTCGACACCCTTTCCATGGGCATGTCCGGGGACTTCGAGCTTGCAATAGAGGAGGGAGCAACGCTCGTGCGCCTGGGCACCGCCCTTTTCGGCCCCCGGGGGACGAAGTGATCGGGAAGACAATCCGGGCAGCTCTCGTTGCACTCGCGCTCTCGTTGGCCCTGACCTGGTCGGCCGCGGCGCAGGACCGCACACCGCAGCCGTATTCGCCGGACGAGTTCCAGACCTGGATGAAGGAGGCGTGGCGGGCGGGAGCGGTCTTCGTCGGTTCGTTCCCGTTCACCCTGTTCGCGACCCTGGAGGCATACGACATGGTCCGCTACGTGTCCAACAATTTCGGCCCGAGCTACGCTCCCTGGCCGTTTGGTTCGGGCACGCCGGTGTCGTACTCCGCGGAGGAGACC